>MWBQ01000027.1 GCA_002069605.1 Candidatus Atribacteria bacterium ADurb.Bin276 | reverse complement strand
GGGCAGACGAATGAGGCGGCTCTGCTGAGCCAGAGCCCGGGTGATCCCCTGGCGAATCCACCACGTAGCATAGGTGCTGAACTTGTAGCCGCGGTGGTAATCGAATTTCTCCACGGCCTTCATCAAGCCGATGTTGCCCTCCTGGATCAGGTCCAGGAAGGGGACGCCCTGCCCGATGTACTTTTTGGCGACGCTGACCACCAGGCGGGTGTTCGCCTCCACGAGCTTGACGCGCGCCTGCTCACCGAGGTCGACGAGGGCCTGGAGCTGCCTGCGTTCGTCGGCTGACAGGCCCTTGTCGCGCAACCGCACGCGGGCGGCGTCACCCTCCTCGATCTGACGCGCCAGAGTGACCTCTTCGGCGCCGGTGAGGAGGCGCACCTGGCCCATCTGCTTCAGATACAGGCTGACGGTGTCATCGGCCGAGATGTCATCGAGGTTGGCCTCCGCCTCCTCGCCCTTGTCGAGGAGTTCCTCCTCGTCGAGCTCGGCATCGGTGACCTCGTCATCCTCGTCGGCGAGCATCAATAGCCCGTCGGCGTCGGCCGGTTCGACGGCGACGTCATCATCGTCCACCTCGGCCGGTTCCTCCAGGGTTTCGTCATCAAAGAGCACCTGGACACCCTCATCTATCAACTTGGCAAACAACTCATCCACCTGCCGTACGTACTGCTCTACCTGCGGATAAAGCTCGAGGACCTCCTTGCTCGTGATGAACCCGCGCGCTTTGGCATTTTGCAGTACGTCTTCCAACATACGAGTTGGCCTCTCCAGTTCGCATAGTGTGGGGTTTGCAGCCGCACCGGCGACGTTGCTGGTATGGGTGCCGATTTATTTGAATCTTATGTAGGTTCAATCATTGCTGCCATGGTTTTGGGAGTATTTGCTTTCCCCGGGACTTTAGGTGGAGTTATGTACCCAATGGTTTTAGCCGGTGCTGGAACTTTGGCTTCAATTTTTGGAACATTTTTTGTTAACTCAAAAGATGAAAAAGGGTTGGCAGCAGCACTGAACCGTGGTACTTATATCAGTGGTGCTCTGGTGATTGTTATCAGTTTGATTGCCTCCCTTTTAATCTTAAAGACAACTGGACCCTTTGTGGCGACGATTGCCGGTTTGATTGCCGGTATTATCATCGGATTAACTTCTCAATACTACACTGCCAGCGATTACAAGCCAGTCAAGGAATTAGCCGAAAACTCTAAAACCGGTCCGGCTACCGTGATCATCAATGGTTTAGCGCTTGGCATGGAAAGCACTCTTCTTCCTACGGTGTTGGTTTGTGCAGCCATTATGGTGGCTTATTGGGCAGCTGGAGTATATGGTATTGCCATTGCTGGAATTGGTATGCTCTCCATTACTGGTATAATTGTTGCAGTTGATGCTTATGGACCGGTTGCTGATAATGCCGGCGGAATTGCTGAAATGGCTGAGCTGGATCCCAAAGTAAGAAAGATTACCGATTCACTCGATTCACTCGGAAATACCACAGCTGCTATTGGAAAAGGATTTGCGATTGCTTCGGCAGCTTTAACTGCCTTAGGGTTATTTGTAGCCTATTCCCAAACTGTTAAGCTCAGTGTGATTGACATCCTGAATCCCCGAACGGTAGTTGGTCTTTTCATTGGTGGCATGTTGCCCTTCTTGTTCTCGTCGATGTCAATGAAAGCAGTTGGTGCTGCAGCATTTAAAATGGTTGAGGAAGTACGCCGGCAATTCCGAGAAATCAAGGGGTTGATGGAAGGAAAAGCCAAACCCGATTATGCCCGTTGTGTTGACATCAGCACCAAAGGGGCTATTACTCGGATGATCGTTCCTGGGTTGATGGCGGTCTTGGTTCCTCTCTTTGTTGGAATTATCTTGGGGAAAGAAGCCTTAGGTGGTCTTCTGGCCGGTGCCATTGTTACTGGTTTGATGCTGGCGATTATGATGGCGAATGCTGGTGGTGCTTGGGATAATGCCAAAAAATATATCGAAGGTGGTTTCTTGGGTGGCAAGGGAACTTCAGCTCATTCGGCAGCAGTAGTCGGCGATACAGTTGGAGACCCTTTCAAGGATACTGCTGGTCCCTCACTCAATATTTTGATCAAATTAATGACCATTGTAGCATTGGTTTTTGCACCACTCTTTTTAAGGTAAGTGATAAGCTTAGATTTGCTTCGGTATAAACTTAGCTCGGGGTTATGAGAAAAACCCCGAGCTTTCGTAGTTTTTAATTCTGGAAATTCATTTTTTTCTTTCTTTTCTCCTGATGGGTGAGATTAAGGCGAGGGGGAAATTACGTCCTTCTTAAAATAGGCATTGTTAATCAGAGGGGAATCTTGGTTGATAATTAATTAAAAATTTTAAGAGGTTTTTCTTTGGCTATTCAAGATCAAACTTTAGAAGAAATTAAAAATCGGATCGATATTGTTGAGCTCATCTCCAGCTATGTAGATTTAAAACCAGCCGGAAAAAATTATCGAGGCCTTTGTCCTTTTCACGATGAAAAAACTCCTTCTTTTACCGTTTCACCGGAAAAGGGAATTTTTCATTGTTTTGGATGTGGCGCTGGGGGGAGTATTTTTAATTTTATCATGAAAGTAGAAAATCTTTCTTTTCAAGATGCGGTGATTCATTTATCTCAAAAAGCAGGCATTGAACTTCCCACCTTAAGGCGGAATATACAGAACAAGGAATATCGACAAAAAGGGAAAATAATACAGTTAAACCAAGTTGTGCAAAAATATTATTATGATTCACTCCTTCATTCTGAAGATCCATTGGCACGAACATCAAGGCAATATCTCTTTCAAAAAAGGGGCATCAAACCGTCGTCAGCGGAACAATTCGGACTTGGTTATTCACCAGCAGATGGAAAGGCAATTATCGAGTATTTGTATCAACAGGGATTTAATGGGAACGATTTTATCCAGGCAGGGATAGGAAATGTCATTAAAAAGGGAGAGTTGTATGATCGATTCCGAGGACGAATAACTTTTGCGCTTCACGACAGCAATGGAGAGATTGTAGGCTTTGCTGGAAGAACCCTTCTTGAAAATGAGAATCCTAAATATATCAATAGTTCTGAAAGCCCAGTTTTTTCTAAAGGAAACAATTTATATGGTTTATTTGCCACGAAAAGCGACATACGAAAAACTAAGACGGTCATATTAGTTGAAGGATACATGGATTTTCTATCCCTTTTCGAGAACCAGATAACCAATTGCGTGGCATCGATGGGGACAGCCTTAACAGCTCATCAAGCAACTCTTATCAGGAGGTTCGCTGAAGAGGTTGTTATCTGCTATGATTCAGATAATGCCGGAAGAATGGCAACTTTCCGGGGAATAGATATTTTAACCAAAAAGGGATTATCGGTTAAATTAGCAGTGTTACCATCTCCCTATGATCCTGATGCCTACATTCGCAAGAAAGGAAGAGAAGCGTTTTTAGAAATTCTGGAACAAAAAAAACCAATTTTTGATTATCAATTGGAATTATTGTTGAATGAATATGGTTCTAAATCATTAGAATCACAAATTCATATCATTCGCGGTCTTCTTCCTTCCATCAATGCTATGACTGATTCCATTGAAAGGTCTTTAAAAATACGTTCTTTGGCTCAGTACCTAAAAATTCCTGAATCATTAATCTATAATGTTTTAAAGGGAACTCGGGAGAGCGAGAAAAAAGTAAAACTCTTTAAAACAGCCCAAAAAGATGCTATTCACGGAGCAATAAAGGCCGAAAAAATACTGGTAAAATTTCTTTTAGAAGAGCCAACCGTCAGAAGTATGATTTGTGACCAGGTACCAGCTGAGTATTTTTCAGTTCCAGAACACCGGAGAATATATCAGGCGATTTTAAGTAATTTGGGTGAGGAGTTTTCTCTATCTGACCTGATAAATGTATTTTCTGGAGATGAGTTGATGTCGTCTTGTATTTCAGCTTTGGGTTCTACGGAAACCGAATGTTACGAGATGAATGAAGAGTTAATTCAAAGCCTGATCATAACTCTAAAAATAGCGGAATTAAGAAGAGAACGATCAATACTGGCTAGTGAATTAGCTCAGCAAGCCGATTATGAATCCAAACTTTTGATTGGAAAGCGGATAGAAGAAATAGATAAAGAAATACAAGGGTTAAAAACCTGTTCTTGATTTTTTTATTTAAAAGAAGGAGATAAGCGTTCATGCCACGGTTGTGGCACCAGATGAGGATGAAAATACTTATATAAAACCGTCATTCATTGCCAAGAGTCCAACCATTCTTTGGTTGGACGACGTAGCTATTTTATCAATCCATTCCGTCATTCTGAGGATTCCGGTGTCTTTTACCGGGTGACATGGCAATCTCATCCACCCACTCCGTCATTCTGAGGAGCGTATTATGCGACGTGAGAATCTCATCCTTAAAAGTATTTATGAAGAATAAAAAACCTAAAAAGATGAGATCCTCACGCGGAAAAGCACCGCTCAGGATGACGCCGGTGGCGTCAGATGAGGTCCTCACGCCCTCGAAAAGCGAGGGCTCAGGATGACCGATTAAAGAATTCATTTGATGGTATTTTCAGGATAGATTAAAATTTAGATAAGAAAATTTTCGAAAAGGGATATTAGCTGGGTGATTAATCATTATGTTTCAATATATCTTTTTTGTAACACAATAATTTGAGAGAGGGTGATTTATTGATTAGCAATAATGAAAATCAAGCCTCTCATACTTTAACCGCTGAATTTTCAAATCTTATTGAAAGCGGAAAAAAGAAAGGCTTCATCACTTTTAAAGAATTAAATGATGTTATTGGTGACGATGCGGTCAACATTGACAAGCTTGATGACCTCTATACGGCGTTGTCTGATCAGGGTATTGAAGTTTCTGATGAGGAGGAAACAGGGAAGGAAGATCAAATAGTCGCCAGCACCGAAGACCTCAAGCTGGAAGGAATTAAAGGTATCGGCGTCGACGATCCGGTAAAAATGTATTTGAAAGAAATTGGTCAAGTCCCACTGCTTACTCCTGAAAAAGAAGTCGAATTGGCAAAAAGGGTTGAAAAAGAAGACGCTACAGCTAAAAATGAATTGATTGAAGCAAATCTTCGCTTGGTGGTTAGTATTGCCAAGAGATATGTTGGTCGAGGAATGCTATTCCTGGATCTTATCCAGGAGGGAAATTTGGGATTAATTCGTGCGGTGGAGAAATTTGACTATCGGAAGGGGTATAAATTTAGTACTTATGCCACCTGGTGGATTCGTCAGGCAATTACCCGGGCTATTGCCGATCAGGCTCGTACTATTCGAATTCCAGTTCATATGGTGGAAACCATTAACAAATTGGTGCGTATTTCCCGCCAACTTCTTCAGGAATTGGGGAGAGAGCCGGCTCCCGAAGAGATTGCCCATAAAATGGGGATACAGGTGGAAAAAGTCAGAGAAATTTTAAAAACTGCCCAGGAGCCTCTTTCCTTAGAAACTCCCATCGGAGAAGAAGAAGATAGCCATTTGGGTGATTTTATTGAAGATCAGGGAGTGATGGCACCTCCTAAGGCAGCATCTTATACGCTCTTAAAGGAACAGCTCGATGATGTGCTCAATACTTTAACCGACCGAGAGCGAAAAGTCCTGAAGCTGCGTTTTGGATTGCAGGATGGAAGGCCCCACACCCTTGAAGAGGTAGGACAGATTTTTGGAGTTACCCGGGAACGGATTCGACAAATTGAGGCCAAGGCACTCCGTAAACTTCGTCATCCAAGTCGGAGTAGAAAATTACGCGATTATCTTGACGAAGCCGAATAAACCGTATATAATCCTTATCGTTGAATATTCCTCGGTAGCTCAACGGTGGAGCATCCGGCTGTTAACCGGAGGGTTGCAGGTTCGAATCCTGCCCGGGGAGCCAGATTGTAAAAGCCGCCTAGTTAGGCGGCTTTTTTTGTTTTGAGCTCAATCAAAATTTTAAGTATTAAATATTAAATAGATAGACCTCAAAAGCTACTTTCGTAGCACCAGATGACAATGAAAATAGTTGTATACCGATCAAGCTCCCTCTTTAGCAAAGAGCTTCCTTTATCCAAAAGGAGAGATATTTTTCATGTTTTTCTCACTTTTAAAGTCTCACAATTCTAATAGATTATCCAACTTATCACTCACTTCTCACTGCATTAACAGGGTAGAATTACCAATTGATACCTTGACAGCGGTTTTGGTGTAGACTAAAAAGATTTTAATGGTTAGAATTAATGTTAAGTTAATATTAGGTGGTAAACTCTTGAATGACCAATAAGGAAACCATCAAAGAGCCGGAGATTCGATTTATTTTCTTCTTTTTAACAGTTATTATTTTAGCTCTTATAACTGGAGGATATTTATATTATCATCATAATATACAAGCTGTTCAGGCCGCAAAAGAAATTGAACTCAAAGTTATAGCCGAACTAAAAGTTGAACAAATCCAGGCTTGGCGAAACGAACGCCTTATCGATGCTTCCATGAATTCCTCAGGGATTATCCGCAAGGAAATACTGCAATGGCTCAGGTCTCCCGCTGATCAGGATTTAAAAAAACTCCTTACTAACCACTGGCAAGATCTCCAAGATAATGCCAAATACCAAAATATTATTCTCACGTCATCTACTGGAAAAATTCTACTGACCCTCGATTCCAGTGTAACCGAATTAGAAAGCGATGCTTTACAGCTGGTTAATCGAGCCATCGTAACTGGTCATGTTGTATTCGGGGATTTTTATCGGTGTATACAAAACGAAAGAATTCATTTGGATTTGACAGTTCCCATATTTGATGATAGTGAAACTCCCTTAGCAGCTCTCCTCCTCCGTACTGATCCCGATATTTTTCTTTATCCTTTTATACAAACCTGGCCAACTCTCAGTGAG
Organism: Candidatus Atribacteria bacterium ADurb.Bin276; assembly: GCA_002069605.1. NCBI lineage: Bacteria > Pseudomonadati > Atribacterota > Atribacteria > Atribacterales > Atribacteraceae > Atribacter > Candidatus Atribacter allofermentans. Next base: position 4,570 of record MWBQ01000027.1, on the reverse strand, counting down.
AGCGCAGAAACTCTTATTTTTAGACAGAACGGCCAGGAGATTGTATTCCTCAATCGACTTCGCCATCAACCTGATTCCGTGCTTAAAACCTGTATACCACTTACAAAAACTGATAATTCAGCAGTTCAAGGGGTAATGGGGAAAACCGGAATCATTCGTGGTAAAGATTATCGAGGAGAAGAAGTTGTTTCCTATATTCAGCGAATACCTGATACTGACTGGTTTATGGAAGCTAAAATCAATACTGATGAAATATTTTCCGAGGCTCAGACCCGAGGTGGCTATATCCTTTTACTGTTTTCGCTTTTTGTGGCCATGGCAGCTCTCGTTACCATCTTATTATTGAATCGACGAAAAAGTAATTTATACCGAAAACTATTCAGTGTTGAACAGCAGTTATCGCAATCCAAGGCAATTATGGCAGCAAGCAGTGATGCTATTTTTGTGACTGATCCCATCACGACTCGATTTGTTGAAGCGAATGATACAGCCTGTATCCGACTGGGTTATAGTCGCGAAGAACTATTGAATATGACTGTTCAAGAGGTAAATCCGATTTTTCCCATGGAAGATTGGTCTCAATATTTAAAAAAAGTTCACGAGAAGGGCAATCTTTTAATTGAAACCTTTCATCAAAAAAAGGATGGGACAATTATCCCTGTGGAAGTTAATGTTCGTTCTATCCAGGTGGGTGGAAGCGAATATTTAGTTTCTACAGCACGGGATGTAACCGAACGAAACCGCATGGAGAAAGAGCTTTGGGAAGTTTCTCAACGTCTTGATTTGATTTTGGCTGCTACTCAAACCAATATTGACATTATTGACCATGATTATAATCTCCTTTACGTGGATAAGCAATGGCAGAAGATTTATGGCGATTTTACTAATCGAAAATGCTATGAATATTTTCTTGGTTTTGAGAAACCCTGTGAGGATTGTGTTATTCATGAGGCATTGCAAACAAAGCGGTCGGTCGTTTTAGAAAGAACTCTCTTTAAAGAGAATAACCGTGTCATTGAAGTACATACTATTCCATTAAAGGATATATCAGGAAAATGGGTTGTAGCCAAATTTAATATCGACATCACCAAGCAAAAGCGAGCAGAAAAGGCGCTTCGAGAAAGTGAGGAAAAATTTCGCCTCCTGGTGCAGTCAACCGACGATATTATCTTTACCTTAGATGCTCAGCAGCGACATACCAGTGTTTATGGACAATGGTTAGGACAAAGTGGGTTGAGTGAAGATAAGTTTTTGGGGAAAACTGCCGCTGAAATTTTTGGAGAGGAAGCAGCTGAGATTCATACTCAATCCAATCTACTTGCTCTTCGAGGCGAATTTGTTAAATATGAATGGTCAGCAAAATTAGAAGGGAAAGAGCATTTTTACCAAACTTCCCTTTCTCCAATGAAAAATAGCGAGGGAAAAGTATTCGGCTTGGTCGGTATCGGTCGTGATATTACTGCCCTAAAAAAGGCAGAGAAAGCTCAACGTGATATTGAATCACGGTTCCAAAAAGTGGTTGAAGGTGCACCTGATGCAATCTACATAGAAACGAACAGACAATTTAACTATCTCAATCCCGCTTCATGTAAACTATTTGGAGCCAAATCACCAGAAGAACTATTGGGTCAACCGGTAATGGATCGGATTCATCCTTCAGTAAGAGAGCGAGCTAGGCAGCGTATTCATCTTTTAAATGTCGAAAAACAATCGGTTCCCTTAATTGAGCAAATTTACCTTCGTTTGGATGGCAGTGAAGTTCCAGTGGAAGTCACGGCGGTTCCCATTTTCTACCAAGGAAAAGACGGAGCCTTGGCGTTTGCTCGAAATATTACCGAACGGAAAAAAGCCGAGGAAGAACGTTCAAAGCTTGCCAAGCGCATACAGATTTCTGAGAAGATGGAGGTCATTGGAAGTTTAGCTGGTGGAATTGCTCATGATTTCAATAACCTGCTATCGGTAATCACTGGGTATACCGATTTAATTTTATCCAGTGATTGTGAAGATGATTCAATACGTGAAAATTTAACCGAAGTTCGAAAAGCTACCGAAAGGGCAACAGCGCTCACTCAACAATTGCTTACCCTTAGCCGTAAGCAAGTTGTTCATCCTGAGCTTATTCAACTTAATCAAATTATTATCGGGATGGAAAAGATGCTGAAGCAAATTATTGGAGATAAAATTGATCTCATTCAAACCCTTTCTCCCGAACTGGGATTAACCTTGGCCGACCCCAATCAATTGGAGCAGGTGGTTATGAATTTAGTTGTAAATGCCCGTGATGCCATGCCCAATGGAGGAAAGATCATAATTGAAACGGCTAACGTTGAGCTTGATGAAAAATATACAGCTCAGCATGTCGATTTATTCCCCGGACCATATATCATACTAACCATTTCTGATAGTGGAAGCGGTATGGATGAACAAACTAAATTGAGAATCTTCGAACCATTTTTTACTACCAAAACCAAAGGGACCGGCCTCGGACTTTCAACGGTATATGGGATTGTAAAGCAAAATAAAGGGCATATCTGGGTTTACAGTGAACCGGGAGAAGGAACTACTTTTAAAATTTATTTAAAGCGGGAAACTCTTCAAAAAATCATTCATAAACCCACAGTACCAGTGGAGAGCCAAAATCCAAGAGGAACTGAAACCGTTCTGGTTGTGGATGATGAACAATCAGTTCGAAATCTTGTGAAGAAAATTCTAAGTAATGTCGGTTATACAGTATTATCAGCAGCAAGTGGTCTAGAAGCTCTTCAAATATTGAATCAGGATGAAAAACAAGTACAATTGGTGCTTACCGATATCGTTATGCCTGAAATGAGTGGTAATAAATTTTCCGACCATCTTTTAAAGCTTTTTCCTCATATCAAAGTAATCTTTATGTCGGGTTTTGCGGATAGTGCCGTACAAAATAATGAGATTAATAATGATCAGACAATTTCGATTATTAGTAAGCCCTTTAGTACGGCAGATCTTACTCATAAAGTGAGGGAAGTGTTAGACGGTGTCATGCTTTCAAAAATTGAAAAAAACGAGAAGATAGTATTGACTCATAAAACCCGGAAGAATGGAGTTATTCTTCAAAAAAAATTACCACTTCTTCCGATAAAAATTTATGAAGATTTGCGACAAGCGACATTAGCCGCACGATACGATGATTTAGTTCAAATTATTGAGAAAATCCATTCTATAGATGCCAATTTAGCCGAATTACTTTATCAATTAGTTGATGAATATAATTACGATGGAATTTTAGATTTAATCGATGATAAAGGAGTGGGAGAAAAACAATATGATTGAAATGAGTACTGGAAATGTGCTGGTGGTTGATGATGCCCACGATAATCTTCGGCTACTCAGCACCCTCTTAAAAAGGGGCGGGCTGGTGCCAAGACCAGTTGATAGCGGCAAAAAAGCTCTTGAAGCGGCAGTTGTTGATCCACCAGATTTAGTTCTTTTAGACATCCAGATGCCAGAAATGTCTGGGTTTGAAGTATGCCAAAGATTTATGCAAGATGAACGGCTCCAGAATATACCAATTATCTTTATCAGTGGTCGTCAAGGAACTGATGACAAGGTGAAAGCCTTTCAGGCCGGAGGGGTTGATTATGTATCCAAACCCTTCCAAGAACAAGAAGTATTAGCACGGGTTTGGGCTCATATACACCTCAAAAAGCTTCGAGAAGAGTTACTGTATCATAACAAACAGCTGGAAGAAAAAGTAGCAAAACAGGTTGAAGTCATTACCGCATCTCAAATGGCAACCATTTTTGCCTTGGCAAAATTGGCTGAATCACGGGATAAAGGAACTGGTCAACACTTTGAGAGAGTCCGCATTTTTAGTAAAAAACTGGCTCTTCAAATGAGGGGCATGGGATTATATAAAGATATTTTAACACCGTCTTTTATAGATAACCTTTATCAAGCCGCCTGCCTTCATGACATTGGAAAAGTTGGAGTACCTGATGCAATTCTATTAAAACCAGGAAAAGTAACCCCTGAAGAATATGAAGAAATCAAGAAACACAGCCTTTATGGTGCCGATACTTTAGCTAAGGTTTTAAAACATTTTCCCGAGAATCAATTTCTGCAAATGGGTGTCGAACTGGCTCGATCTCATCACGAGAAATGGGATGGAACCGGTTATCCCAAGGGTCTAGTTGGAAAGGATATACCCTTGAGTGGTCGGATTATTGCTCTGGCTGATTATTATGATGCTCTAACATCCCACCGCTACTATCGGAAAGCTTTTAGCCACGAAGAGACAGCTCGAATGATATATCAAGAAAGTGGAAAACATTTTGACCCTGACGTGGCTGAGGCTTTTCGAGTTCTTGAAAAAGAATTCAGCCAGATTCGTCAGGAAATGCAAGATTAATACAATTCCCGATGTTCTTGTGGTCTATCCTGAAAATATCATCAAATGAATTCCCCCATTGAGGGGGGTTAGGGTTGTGCCCTTAATCCGTCATCCTGAGCCCTCGTTTTGTGAGGGCGTGAGGATCTCATCTTATAATTTTTTTATCCTTTAATTCTTTTTTCATTCTCCCCCTCGCCCCCT
>MWBQ01000026.1 GCA_002069605.1 Candidatus Atribacteria bacterium ADurb.Bin276 | reverse complement strand
TGACCAAAGGGAATATTGTGGTTTATATAATAGTCTTGAGTCGATTGGTCAAAAATCTCGAGCTTCAGGGTTCGGCTTAATCCAGTCATAGTTCCTTCATCAGTCTCTTCATTATTTTCAACATTTAAGCTAAAAGGAGGAATATAAAGATAAACGGATAAACTCTTTTTTAAATTATTAATAGCAATTCCTTTATTATCAGTATAAACAACTTCACAATCTTGAATTTCTGCTCCCACATTATTAATCGGAGAAAAGGAAAATTCAACAACCCGAGCAAAGTTCACTGCGATAGTTGCCAAATAGGATTCTGAAGAAGCGAGTTCGGTGGTTACAATTGTTTCATATCCGCCACCCGTTTGTTCGTGAAGAAGGGGTAACAAGACTACATAAGGAACTCCTTGATTGTCATATACAATTACATATTTTTCACCCTCTTGGTGTATATCAGATTCAGTTATTTCTGTACTTACAGTAGAAGAAGAACTTGCATTAGATTCACTAGTTATATCGGTTACCGAAACTACTCCTAAAATACCGTTGGTCGCTTCCTCACCATCTTCTTTTAACACTTTATAACTCACTTCAAACTTTCCAGTGGGAAACATGGGATTGTCAGCAAACCAGCGACAACCGGTTAACAAAACTAATCCACTCATTACAATTAATAAAATATATATGAAGTACTTTTTCATTACTCCTCCTCCTCAATAAGCTACTAAACTTGGAGTTAAAAAGATAATCAATTCAGTTTCTTCGTGGGTTTTATTCCGTAGGGTAAAAAGTTCTCCGATAATAGGAATATCACCTAAAAGTGGTATTTTGGTAACTGTTTCGATATCACTACTTTTTATTAAACCACCGATTACCAGGGTTTCTCCCGCTCGTAATCGGGCTGTGGTATCGGCAGACTTTTCACTGGGTTGAGGGTCCTTAAAAGTTAAACCTTCCAAGACGTATTCTCTTTCTACAAAGGTGCTTACCTTGGGGAATACGTGCAGGATAATAAATCCATCCTGAGTGACCTCAGGGGTCACTCCCATTTTAACTCCAACATCCAGCCATTGTATTGGAAAAGATTTGTTTCCTTCCGAATCCATCACAATATTACGATAGGGGACTTTTTCACCAACGCTGATAACGGCTGTTTTGCCACTTAAAGTTAAAATTCGAGGATTCCCCACCAACCGGCCTAAATTCTTTTTTTCCAAGGCTTGGATCCGTATCGACACCAAATCTTGACGTTCCATAGTTCCACCTAAAGACATCTCACCAAAGGAGATTTGTCCTTCCTGATCACCAACAAACCAACTGACTCCCAAATCTTTGGTTTTATTCCGATTGATTTCGACAATTTTGGCTTCAATCATAATCTGAGGAAGTTTGCGATCGATATTGGAGATGAGCTCACCAACCGCTTCCAACTCCTCTTGAGTTCCTTGAACAACAATATATGGGTTCCCAACTGGTACCCTAATCTTTTCTTCACTCATAGCTATATTTTCATTTAAAGTATAATTTAAACTGATTCTGTTCTCATCAGGAACGATAATTTTAATCAACTGGACAATCCGATCCAGCTGATCTTTTCCTTCATATAAATTGTTGTTGAGTGGAAAAATTTTAGTCTCCAAAGCCACATCTATAGTCTTCAAAACTTCTTCGGCTTTTGTAAGCTCTTCTTCTCTTCCTCTTACTAAAAGACTGCGGGTGACTGGATCTTTGGAGATTCGGTTGGGCTCACTAATATACATTGATAGAACGGAAGCAGCAGTGTCAGGATCGGTATATTTTAAGGTAAACCTTCGTGATGTTAATAAATCAAAATTCTCCTCAAGAGTCTCTTTCTTGCCAATTATTATATTGTTTCCTAATTTTACCTGTTCCAAGCCCCTCACCTTGAGGATATATCCTAAAGCCTGGTCAAAAGAAAGCCCTTCAAAAGCCAGGGATATAGTTCCTTCAACCGAATCGTCAACGACTATGTTGACTCCAGCTGATTTTGCTAAGGCCATCAAAACATCACGAACGCTGGCATCACGGAAATCAAAAGAAAACATATTTTCTTTTGGTTGAGAATTTGAAAAAGGTCCCTTTAAAAGAATGGTTAGCAGTCTCCCGTTTGACTCGTCAAAAACTTCAAACTGAGCAGGTTGGGACAGTTCACACCAAATTCGAATACCTGGTTCAGAACTTCGAATCATAATATTTCGCAATGGACCGATGTTCATTGGTCGTTCAGAAAAAGATAAAGCATTTGCTACCCCCTCAATATCCAAAGCGATACGATAAGGATCTGGTGAAACTTCTTTCCAGGTAACTGGGTTGTCAAATTTAAATGTTAGTTTGATTTCAAAATTATCGGCACGATAGAAAAAATCCTTCAGCTCAAGGGCAAAAGAACAGGAAAAGCAGGATAATATAATTAGAATGATGCAAATCAAGCAAAGATTATATTTTAAAATTTTAATGTGATTTCCCTCCCTTTATAAGCTAAGATGGCTTCTTCTTTGGATACTCTAACCAATTCAATACCGGATGGCAAGGGTTTTTGCGAGGTGAGAATTTGTATTTTTCCATCAACATCAAGAATTATTGCCTGTTTATTGTCAGAAAGAACCACCCCCTTCATAGTAATATCAGGAAGCGACTCCTCTTTTTTTTCAGCAGCTACAGTTTTTGTTGGAGTATATTGAGCTTTACTTTCTTGAACTGCAACTACCTCCTCACTACCACCGATGGCTGGCGGAATAGTTGAATCACTTATATCGCTCTGAGCTTCAGCCAAAACCATACGTGGACGAAAAATGTTTCTCATCCCCGAAATCGATTCGTTTTGATAGGCGACTAAAAATATTTCATTATTATCAATTTTCGGGGGCTCATACTGCAACCCAGTGGCTTCGGGTCGGGCAAAAGCTGGAATTGGTTGAATATCTGTCCCAGGGGCAAAGGTCCGATCATAGACGTTCATACCCAAATAAATACAAAAAGCGAGGATGGCTATAAATCCAAATTGGAGATATTTTTCGATGGTTTTCATTGATCAATTCCCTCCTTGGCAACCAAATAAGTGGAAAGATTCATCTGAACTAAGAAAGTCCCTTCGGCTTTGTCTTTCTTAAAATTAAAATTTTTCACTTGGATAAGCCTCGGAGGTCGACGCAGATAATTCATAAAATAAAGAACGCTATAATAAGAGCTCTTTAAGGCTGTACTAAATGGAGCTTCGGTATATCCATCATTAGAAACTAAGGTTTGCGGTACTAAGGATTGGATTTCAGTCTCTGAAAGGAAAGCCGCATCTTCAACGGTTATCAAGAGATTTGGTATTTCTTTTTCCTCAGGAAGTCGATCTTCAAGGATGATAGCAGTAGATTTTAAGCTTTCCAATTGATATTGAAGTTGCTCTAAGTTACTAACCTTTTTTCGTAAAATAGTTATTTGATTTTGAAGGGTTTTTTTCTGGTCACCAAGCGTATCGATAATTTGGTATTGTGATATCATTACCAAATAAAAAAATAAAATAATCACTCCACACCAGGCAATAAAGATTAGCGGCCAGTATTTTTCAAGATTCATGTTTTTTCAGCTCCAACACTAAATTAAAATCATACAAACTGTCTTTCAACGAAAGGGATTGGAATTCAGCGTTTACAAATAAATCTTGATATTGACTTAAACTATCAATAAATTGAGCAATACTGAATATACTATGTGAGGTTCCGGTGAAAGTTATTTGAGTTCCGGTAAAATCGGCAGAATTAAGAAAAACATCGTCAGGCATGCTATTCCCAATCGAATTAACTATCTTCAGCCAGTCTGGTTCGCTTGCAATCAAAGCTCTGACAATATCAATTCTTTTCTGAATAACATCAATCTGTTTTTGGATTTCTTGTAATTTCGTTTCTTGTTCTTGAAGATACTTTATTTCTGCGGTCATGGATTCTATCTGGGTGGTTAATATTTGTATTCGGTTATCATTTATGGTATAAGCAAAAAGAAAATAAAGGGTTATTCCCACAGTTAAAGTAAAAAAAAGTATCCTTATCCAATTGGGTGTCTTTTTTACAACATATTTTTTAGGAAGAAGGTTGACCTTGACCTGATAGGAAGATTTTAATTCCACAATGAAGCTCCCATTGCTGAAAGATAAAGTTCACTGGAAACCACTTTCTTATGTCCCATATCGATTGGCTTGATATCCTGAAAAGTAACGTTTAAATTAACAGACAGCATGGTTTTTAATGGAATAATAGTAGAACCTCCTCCCACCAGGAAACAATTATCCAAAACTATTTTTTCATACTCACTTTGAAAAAAGGTTAGAGAACGTCTCAATTCGGAAAGCAGTGAGTCAGAAGTATCATTAAGAGCTTCTTCCAATTGATAAGGAAGATTACTATCTTGAGTGCTCCGGTTTAAAATTTCCTGAATCTCGGCTGGTAATAACTTAAATTTATCTCTTAGATAATCCCAAATCCTTCGTATTCCCCATCCAAAATGACGAGAATAAACCAGCTTCCCATGTTCAAAAAAAACCACCGTACTCTTACTAAAACCCACATCAATCAGGATAAACCATGAATCTTTGGTTAAATCGGATCGTAAAGTCAAAAATCCTTTTAAAAAGCTCATAATTTGAGGTTCAATGGCTTCAATCCGAATTCCGGCTTTACGAAAAACATCCAGGTACTCAGAAACTACAATGGCTGGTGAGGCTGCATATAATATATCTAATTTATCATTGGTTTTCTCAATAATCTGCCATCCGATTTGGATATTTTCTTCACCGGTCATAATCGAACTGGCTTCCCACTTCAAGGCATTTTCTAATTCTTGATCTGACATTTGAGGAAGAGTTATATTTTGAACCACCATGCGTGGGTGATAAAAAGATACCACAGCATCGCGAGGAAGACGACTTTTGTCCCAAAATATTTTTATATTCTCAACCAAAGTGTTTTTCCCTTTTATTTCTCCTTCATAAAATACTTCATTCGGCAGAACCAATTCACCACTGCGAATAGTTTCGAATATGCCTTCTCTTTTTTTCTTGGTTTGAAAATATTTCAATGCATAAGAGCCTAAGTCAATACCGAGCATTATTCCCTCACGTAAATTTGATTTGATTGACTTTTTACACCTGTAATAACCACTTCTCCATTATATATAATATACGTAGCTGTTAAAAGGTTTGATACACCTTGAAGGACATAAATTCTATCATTTTCATAATAATATTTGTATTCGGGATGAAATATAGAGGTTATTTTTACAGAAGGATTAATAGATTCTATTTTTTCTCGATAATCTTTGGCTTCCATTAATACTCCTTCCAGAAGATAATCTTCCTGAATACTCTTCACGAAAGCATTCCCAACTTTCCGATGAAGAATAACCTCTTGAAAGAGATGCATTGAAAGCGCCAAACACAAACTCATTAAAACCAAGGTATATATCTCAACAAAACCCTTATCTCCGTGACCAATGAACAATTTTTACCCCTCTTTCCCTTTTTAAATAAGCATTTATCTATTCGAACCGGTAAAGACATTTTTCTATGAATACCTCAACGCTGTTATCCTGAGCCCACGCTTTATGAGGGCGTGAGGATCTTATCTTTTGATTTTTTCTTTTTTTCTTTAATTTCTTTTTCTCCCCCTCGCCCCTTCTCCTCCTCGGTCTTTATCACGCTCATTCTTTAAATAATGTAGCGACCTGCCATAGCATGTCGAATCTTGGGTTTTCACCCTCATCTAGCGCTGCTAGGCAGTTTGCCAGGGCGTCACCTCTATAACTCCTCATCTTCACACCAAGACAAAAATTGTAAATCCAAGTGCTCCTCTGAATAATCGGAAAATAAAAAGTCTAAAGAGACATTTACTTGGATCTTCCTATTTTCTAATTTTCTTAACTCAAAGGGAGGACTACTCAAACAACAGTGCTCGGCAATTGGATTAGCAGATTGCAGATGCATTAATAGCAAACTAGAATCTTTTGGGTAAACCTCAACGATGTTCTTCCCCATTGCAATCCGTAACCGATAATTATTTTGGGTAAGAGCAAGAGGACGTCCGTGCTTAATAAGCATTTTTAATTGATCGAGGGTTGATAAAAAAGTTTCATTTTTTTCGATTACATTAGCATGAATATCTGCCGTACGGCTTAGATGGAAAATCATTCCCGAGGTCATAACAATAAAAACCACAAAAAGGCAGAATACGACCAGCAATTCAATTAGAGTGAAAGCTTGGTCATTCCGCCAGAGTTTCCAGGGTAAATATCTCATTTTGCTCTAAGTCCCTTATCTCGATCAAAATTTGATAGAGTTGGTCGTTAAATTCAGTAACTTTGTGGATGATCTCAAAATTTTCTTTTCTAAGAGTTAAACCATTCACTTCCGAATAATTTTGGTTGATTTTCAATGATTCTATAGAATTTACCGCTTCTACAATTGCTAACCTAAGCATTGAACTTTTCCTTTGGAATCGATGAGCAATATGCAATCCCTGATAAGCTACCAGAGAAAAAAGTGAAAAAAGAGTAATGGCAGTGATGATTCCAATATACGAAAAACCACTATCAATTCGAGGGCGGCTTATCACTGATACGAACTCTCCCAGTAACTGGTGTGATAATGACATATTTCAAATTGCTCCCAATACGAAGAGTAATCGTTCCACCGCTTGAGGGTGTGCCGGTTGAATAAAAACGAAGTGTATTAAGAGGAAAATTGGTTCGGTAAAGGATTACTTCATCGGGTATTTGATGGTGAGTGGACTTCCCTGAGCTATTCGTATAAATATACTTATTATGAGCAATATCAAACACTATTTTGGTGGTCTTTCTATTATTGAGAGCTTCAATTTTAGCAATCCGCATTTGACTGGAAATTTTTTGAACTATAGTTTTTCCAACGAGAGTCTTCCTCAAATTTGCCAGAGATGGAAAAGAAAAAGCAAATAAGAAAGAAAACAAAGAAATAACGACAATAAACTCTATTAAGGTAAATCCTGGATAGTAAGAAATTATGGGATTATTTCTTTTCATCATAGAAAAACAATACCGTATAATAAATAATATAATATTTTATGTCATTAGTATTTTGAATAATATTATTAACCAGGTACTTATTATACTAATAATTTCATGTACCAGTCAATAATATATTCACCAAAAAACATTGAAAAAATTGCTCCAAAAGCGAGGAATGGGCCAAAAGGAATGGGATCTTTCATCGTCTTCTTCCCTATCGCGATGAGAAAAAGCCCAACAATAGCCCCACTGAAGAAAGAAAGCAGAATAGCTAAAATGGTGAGTTTAAAACCGAGAAACAAACCTATAGCACCAGCCAATTTCACATCACCAAAACCGATGCCTTTTGGGAAAAGGAGGTAAAG
>MWBQ01000025.1 GCA_002069605.1 Candidatus Atribacteria bacterium ADurb.Bin276 | reverse complement strand
TATTAATAAAAAACAAAATGATGAGGTCCTCACGGCTTCGAAAAACAAAGCCTCAGGATAACGCCTGCAGCGTCAGATGAGATTCTCGTGCGGGAAAGCACCGCTCGGAATGAAGTCATTTTTTATTTATTACTGTATTTTCAGGATAAATGGTTCAGCCTGACTCTTGACAGAGAGAGGCTGTCTTTCTAATATATATTTATTACTAAAGGTTAGTAATAAATATGAGAGGAACCCCCAGTTTAATTCGGAAAATTAATCGTTCTAATATTATTGGATTGATTCGGAAACAGGGATCGCTTTCTCGATCGGAGATTTCACGAATCAGCGGTCTTTCTTTGCCCTCGGTTTCCCGAATTATTGACTCTTTAATTCAAGAAGGTATATTAAAAGAAATTGGAAAGGGTGAGTCGTTGCGGGGGAAGAAGCCACTCTTGATAGACCTCAACAGTGAGCATCAATATGTCTTTGGAGTGGAGATTTCCCGAAAAGGACAAATTATACTTTGCAATTTAACCGGTACTGTTTTAAAACGTGAACAATATTTTCCTGATCCTTCCCACGGTCCTTTGTCTATTGCTAATCAGCTTTCGGAAAAAATCTCCCAGCTTTGTCGTTCACATAATTTGTTACCAAACAAAATTGCTGGCGTCGGTATTGGAACCCCAGGATTCCTCTTCAAAGCTGGACCTCTCATTAATCAATCGCCATTTTTTGGCTGGAATAACGTCAATGCTTTTCAAGTATTTGAGAATTCCTTTCCCTATCCAGTATTAGTTGAAAACGTAGCGAAGGCTTCGGCTGTTGCGGAAAAAATGTATGGTTACGGAAAACAATTTGACAACTTTTTTTATGTCTTTACCGACTGGGGTGTAGGGGGAGGGTTTGTTACCAGCGGTTCATTATATCGAGGATTAAACGGGAATGCCGGAGAATTTGGTCATACTATCATTCAGCAGAATGGAGTTCCTTGTTATTGCGGGAACCTTGGCTGTCTCGAACAATACACCTCTACTGATGCCATTGTTCGAGAAGCAAAAGCCATTAATAAAAATTTTAAAGATTTTGACTCGGTCATGATTGCCTATCAACTCGGTGATACAGTTATTGCTTCTCTGCTCAAAAAATCCGGAGAGATTTTGGGGAAAGGAGTAGCTAATATTATTAACCTACTCAATCCAGAAGCCATAATTATTGGCGGAGAAATTGCCCGTAAATGCCCAATTTACATCCAATCGGCAATAGAGAAAGCTCATGATGCTGTCTTTTCTTTAGAAGCTCAAAAAACACCTATTTTCACCAGCCAGCTTGGAGAAGATGCTGTTGCCACGGGAATGGCCAGTGAAATAATCAGTAACTTTATTAACGAGAATCTAACCATGAAGAGAGAGGGGTAGCAAACGATGGAGAAACGACCTACATTCCGAGAAAAAGTTCTTGCAGTTTTTCAAGGTAAAAACACTAACAATATTCCTTGGCAACCACGCTTGGAACATTGGTTTAATGTCAACCGCGCACGAAACCAGCTTGTCGAACCTTACCAAAAATTTAAACTGCTCGGTACGGTACTATTATGGCGAGGCTCAAGACATTTCTTCACCGAATACCTTCATTCATTTTGATTATCCTCCTGGTGCTGGGGTTTTTGAATTCCAACAGGGAGATGATATTAAGGTGATTTTTCGGTCAGCCAAGGGTGAAGAGCTGATCGGAAAAAAACGCTTGGGAGAATGGGGATGTTCCTGGCATTATATTGAACATCCAGTTAAAAACATTGAAGACCTTAGAGTTTTGGAAGATATTGTTACTTCGGTTAGTTATCGTTTCGATAAGGATTTTTACTTGGAAGCAAAAAAAGCTATGGGTGAATGGGGAGAGATTCAGTTTTATTGGGAAAGATCACCTTTCCAACGGCTCTTCTTACAATATGCTGGTATTGAAAATACTATCCAGCTCATCTATGACTATCCTAGCCGGCTTCAAGAGTATTTGAAAAAAGCCGAGGAAGCGGAGGATTCACTATTTGAAATTTTAGCTTCCTGTCCAGTAAAAATTCTAAATTTTGGTGAAAATATTGATGGCCGGTTTAATTCTCCTCGTATTTTTAATCAGTTTCTTGTCCCTTATTACCAGAAACGAGTTCAACAGTTACATAAATCAGGTAAGTTTTGTCATATTCATATGGATGGTTCACTCAAACCCCTATTGCCCTACCTCCGAGATTCGGGATTTGATGGGATTGAGGGTGCTACCCCTCAACCACAAGGAGATGTTTCTTTAGAAGAGTTAAAAGGAGCAATGGGAGAAATGATTCTTATCGATGGTATCCCAATGCTCCTTTTTCTCCCGGAATATCCCCTAGAAGAATTAGAATCTTTCACCAAAAAAGTGCTTTCGCTTTTTTCACCGCGCCTCATTTTAGGGATATCCGATGAGATTTCTCCCCAAGGGGATATCGAAAAAGTTCGATTCGTATCTAAATTCATGGAAATAAACCAGGGGGGAGGTGGGAGTGAGAAAAAAATAAGTTGAGTATTGCTATTCAATTTCTTGATCGGTTTGAAATAATTTTGGAGGGATGTATATGACTAAAAAGTGGGTGTTTTTTGGTCTACTTATTATCATGCTGGTTACTCTGTTAACAGGGAGCGCTTTCGCTCAGAAAATTACTTTGAATGTATGGTTGATGGTACAAGCCGATGTCAATCTCTTAAAAGCCCAGGAAGATGCCCTAGCAAAGTTTAAAGAACTCTATCCCGACATTGATGTAAAATTCACCGTTTTCCCCTACAGCGAATACCGCGATAAGCTCCTAATCGCTGCTGCTGCTGGTAATCCACCCGATATTTCGGTTGTTGACCAGATCTGGAATCCGGAATTCTCTGCTGCCGATTTTGTCATCCCATTAGATGATTATGTAGCTAACTCGGAATCAGTAAAAAGAGAAAACTATTTTGCCGGTGCCTGGGATTCGGCTCTTTTTAAAGGGAAACTGTATGGCATCCCATTTGACGTTGGAGTTTGGGCACTTAACTACTACAACAAAACTTTCTTTAAAGATGCCGGTCTCGACCCGGAAAAACCACCAATAACCTGGGACGAGTTTTATGAGGCTGGACAAAAAATGACATCAACAGATAAATGGGGTACGGCACTATGGGTTGGTCAAGGTGATGCCGTTCAATGTATTACTGATGCCCTTACCTTCTCCAACGGTGGATCAGTTTTAAATGCTGATTTTACAGAATGTGTCCTCGATCAACAAGCTGCCATTGAGGCAATGAAGTATTTTAAAAAATTACAAGAGATCAATCCCCCGGGAGAAGTCAGTCGTACCGAAGAAGATTCTTTCCAACTTTTTACTGCTGGAAAGGTTGGTATGTTCTGGTATGGCGAATGGGGTCAAGACAGCGTAAATGCCCGTGCTCCTGAAATGGATTGGGCAATTACCAACTTCCCAAAGCCTGCTGATGGCCAATCAATTGGGACTTTTGGTGGTTGGAATATGGTCATCTATAAAAACGCTCCCAACAAAGACGCGGCTTGGAAATTCATCGAATATTGGACCAGTAAGGAGGTCAACGAAAAAGTTTCTTCGCTTACCCCCGCTAACATTGAAGCTGCCAAATCTTTCTTAACCAACAAACGAAAGTTCTCTGATGTTATTTTTCAACAATTAACTCAGGCTCTTTACCGACCAATTTTCCCAAAATATCCAGATCTCGCTGAAATACAAAGAAATGCAACTACTGCAATTCTCACTGGTACCAGTGACGTTGATAGTGCACTGAAAATAGCAACTGAAGAAATAAATGCTCTTCTTGCCGATTACTACGGTACCAACTAAAAGGTAATCACGGTTCTGGGTAAAGTTTTTCTTTACCCAGAACCACTTTTATTCATTTTTTTAGAATTTTATGCTTCAACTATGAAATTGTTGTTCTTTTTTTTCAATTTTTTGGAATATGATTCGCTTTTTCAGCTTCAGGTATGATGATAGGTAATCATACAGAATATTGCTGGTTTCGATGGTTTTAAACCCTTATAAGGTTGCTATCGGGAGGATTGCCTCATGAAAAAAGAATGGCTTGCCGGGTATTCTTTCACCCTGCCATCAATAATTCTATTAATCATTCTGGTTATTTATCCGTTATTTCTTACTCTAACTTATAGCTTGAGCGATATGTCTCTAACCTCCACTCGTTATCTTGGTTGGACTGCCTATAATAAGCTCTTTGGCAATAAAATGTTACCGTTGGTTTTTAAAAATTCGATTATTTGGACAATTCTGGTCGTATTTTTCCAACTCCTTTTAGGGTTAGGGTCAGCAATCGTTTTAAACAAGCCTTTTTGGGGTCGTTCTCTGGTACGGGGCATTATGATTCTCCCTTGGGTTATGCCCGGAGTGGTTGCTGGTATGGTTTGGAGGCTAATTTATGATCCTCAGCTCGGTCTTCTCAATCATTATTTGAAAAGTCTAGGGCTTATTGACCAGTATTTAACTTGGCTTAGCATTCCCGGTTCCGCAATCTATGCCGTGATATTCTCGGCAATCTGGAAGGGTTTTCCTTTTTCCATGCTCATGTATTTAGCTGGTTTACAAGGAGTACCTGCTGAACTCTATGAGGCTGCCAATATTGATGGCGCGGGAAAATGGAAACAGTTTTTTTATGTCACGCTCCCTTCTATGCAACCAATCATCACCATCACTTTTTTGCTTACCTTTATTTGGACATTTAATTATTTCGAGTTGATTTATGTTATGACTGGCGGTGGTCCAGCGGAAAGTACCCATATTTTCCCTACCTACGTCTATGACTTGGCTTTCAAAAGATTCCGTTTTGGTGATGCTTCAAGGTTCGCTATTTTTGATTTCTTATTTCTTCTTATATTCAGCTTATTTTATGTTTGGCTCAGCCAGCGCCAGAAGAGGATGGAACAATGAAAACACATTTGAGCGAACACATTATTACTGCTGTTCAGGTGATCCTGCTTTTAATTTTCGTTCTTTTTCCTTTTTCAGTTATGCTTTCCATGTCTCTTAAGGCACCGGATGAACAGTTTACTTCCCCACCTTATTTAATTCCAAAACGTCCAACCGGAGAAAACTATCTCCACGTTTTTGGTAAGGGATCAATGTTTGTTCGTTATTTTATAAATAGCTTTTCGGTTTCCCTGGGAACGACCGCTATTGTTATTTTCGTTGCTCTTTTTTCTTCTTATGGATATGCTCGATTACAATTCCCCGGAAAAAATTTTTTCTTCAATCTTCTCCTGCTTAGCCAACTATTTCCACTTGCAGCCATCATTGTTCCTCTCTACCGAATCATGAGTCAGGCAGGCCTTATTGACACCTTTTCGTCGCTCATCATTGGGTACCTTGCCTTTTCGGTGCCGGTTGGAGTTTGGTTGTTAAGAGGATTCTTTGCTGGTATTCCAAAAGAACTGGAGGAGGCGGCTCAAATCGATGGTTGTTCGCAGCTTCAAGCTTTCTGGAAAATAGTCGTTCCATTGATACGACCTGGTGTTGGCGCAACTGCTGCCTATATTCTTTTCCTTACGTGGCAGGAATTTATGTTTGCTCTAACTTTCATAACCAGCCAAGACAAAAGAACTCTTCCGGTTGGTATATTCGACTTTGTTGGTCAATATGAAACCAATTGGGGAAACCTTATGGCCGCCTCGGTTCTCATCTGTATTCCGGTTTTTATTCTCTTTCTATTTGTACAAAAGCAATTGGTTGGTGGGCTCACTCAAGGCGCAGTAAAAGGATAAGGTTGTTTTTTCTATGAGGGGAATTTTTCCAAAACGCTTTCAATATTTAATTTTTTTCCCTTCTAAGGAGCATCAGTGCTTGATGGGAGAAAAATAGGGTAACATTAAAAGTCACCACTGGTCCCTTTTTTAGTTGAAGAGTATATATCCACAAGAATCTGTGAATATCTTGGTTTTATCTGTGGAAAAGTCGATTTCCTCAAGTTTTTATCCTCATTTATCATCTATTCAATTTTTCGATAAATAGCTTCCTCATGATATACTATTCAACACCAAGGGAAAAGTTATAACAATAAAGTTATCCACACCTGTTAACAACTTGTGGATAACTTGCCAAGAAGCCTTCCTTTATGGTTTAATAGGACGAGAGTAAAATTTTAAAAAAAACATTTTATTGTTCTCTTCTTACTCATATAACCCCTTGTCATGCGCTTTTGCAATTTTCTATTGCCCTCATCCAGGGGGTTAGAATTCCTTGTGGATATCCTTGTGAATTACAATTAAATAAGTTGGGGTGGCTTTTTATGAATGATGTATCAAGCACATTAGATGGGTTGTGGATAAAAACCATCTCTTATTTGGAAAAGCAATTATCGGTTCCAGAATATGCAGCTTGGATTGAAACAATTCATCCTATTTCCTTTCGTGACAATGAATTAATTCTTAGTGTTCCTTCCGGCTTGGCACGGGAGAAGGTCGAACAGAAATATTTGGATTTACTTCGCTTTTCTTTTTCAAAAACCGTTGGGAAAGATATTTCAGACTTGAAAGTTATACTTTCTGTGGATAATTATCCTCCAATTTCTCAAAATCCTACTCCTATTCTTGTTTCTCAATCTAGCGATTGGGAAAAGCCCAACCTTAACCCTCGTTATAGTTTTTCTTCTTTTGTTGTCGGTAATAGTAATAAGTTTGCCCACGCTGCTGCGGTTGCCGTGGCAGAAAGCCCTGCTAAATCGTACAATCCCCTTTTCATCTATGGGGGAGTCGGTTTAGGAAAAACACACTTAATGCACGCAATTGGGCACCAGGTATTAAAAAAAAATCAATCAGCTCGTATTGTCTATTCTTCTTCTGAAAAATTCACCAATGAGTTAATCAATTCCATAAGGGACGATAAGACTGAGGATTTTCGTCAAAAATACCGTAATGTTGACGTTCTTCTTATTGATGATATTCAATTTTTAGCCGGCAAAGAGAGAACTCAAGAAGAATTTTTTCATACTTTTAATACTCTCCATGATGCTTTAAAGCAAATTGTTCTTACCAGCGATCGTCCACCAAAGGAAATACCTACTCTTGAAGATCGATTACGTTCTCGTTTTGAATGGGGATTGTTGGCCGACATCCAACCCCCAGACTTGGAGACGCGTATTGCTATACTCAGGAAAAAGGCGGAAACTGAACATATTGATATCCCTGATGAAGTTATTCTTTTTATTGCTGATCGCATTCCCTCAAACATTAGAGAATTAGAAGGTGCTCTGGTTCGTATTAAGGCTTATTGCACTTTGAATCAAATCAGTCCTAATCCTGAGATAGCTGAGGAAATATTAAAAGATATCCTCCCAAAAACTGTTGCTAAGAAAATCAGTGTGAGCACTATCCAGAGGGTCGTGTCAGAACATTACTCAATAAAACCAGGACTAATGCGAGCTAAGAAGAGAACCAGGGAAGTAGCCTTTCCGAGGCAGATAGCCATGTACATCACCCGTTCCCTGACCAGTTATTCCCTCCCGGCTATTGGAGAAGAGTTTGGTGGGAGAGATCATACAACTGTTCTTCACGCTTATGAAAAAATTAAAACTGACATGGAAAATAATCCACAGCTTTCACAAGAAATTAGTGGAATAATAGAAAAAATACAGCGAGAAGGAAGTTAATCACATTCCTTCCACAATCACTTCACAAAATAAAACCTAATCTTTTATCATTGTTTTTGTCAAAGTTATAGGAAAAAGGAGAGATATCCACAGATTTTTTCTCTACTACTACTCCTTCTATTTTTTTAAATAAATAAAAAGAGTAGTAATAGTAATAAGATTATTGTGGACAACTATCGAACAGGGGGATAAATCCATGAAAGCTACAGTTAGTTTAAAAGACTTAAAGAAGGCGATTGATCATGTTTCGGTTTGTGTTCCCTCTCGCAGTTCTATTCCTGTTTTAACTGGGTTATTAATTGAGGCTGAAAATAAAGAAACGATTAAGATATTATCAAATGACATGGAAATGGGTATTATTGCAAAGTGTCAGGCTCAAGTGGAAGAAAGTACCAGTATTGTACTCCCTGGTAAATTGTTAATTGGAATAGCGAGGGGAATGGTGGGAGAAACGGTAACAATAAATTCACTGTCAGATAGTATGGTCACTGAGTTAAGGTGTGGCAAGAGTATTTTTAAGTTAACCGGTTACCCACCGGAAAATTTTCCGGTATTTCCTCCTTTTCAAAAAGATAAATATTTTACTGTCAAGAGTGAACAGCTTCGAACTGGTTATAACCGAACAGCTTTTGCGGCATCAAACGATGAAACTCGTGGTCCACTCACTGGTGTTCTTATAGAAGGAAAAGAATCATTTTTGTATCTAGCAGCAACCGATGGTCATAGGTTGAGTATGCATAAAATAGAAAAAATAAACGATTTAGTGGAAGAAAAGATACGATTTATTGTGCCTTCGAAAGTAGCAGCGGCAATCATGAGAGCGATGGTGGGAGAAAGAGTTGATGTTATTCCTGGTCAAGGGGAAATTATGTTCGATATGGATACGGTAACAATATATAGTCGACTTATTGAGGGAGAATTTCCTGAGTATGAGTCAGTTTTGCCAACCGAGTTTACAACAACTGTAACTATGAATCGAAAAACTTTCCTCGAGGGAATAGAAAGAGCCGCATTAGTTACAACACCAGAAGAAGAAACGATTTATTTACAATTTAACAATAGAAAATTGATGATGACCTGTGAAAGCCAGGGAATGGGAATAGCAAAAGAAGAAATGGAAATTACCATAGAAGGACAAGCTGTTAACATAGCATTTAATTCACGTTTTTTAATTGATTGTATTCGAGTTGCACCATGGGAAAATATTTCCATTGGTATTAATGGTGAAGTGGCACCAGTTTTGATATTTGGCGATAATGACGAATTCCGACATTTAATCATGCCACTAAAAGTTAGAGAAGAAGAATAGGGCATGTTGATTCAAGAATTAAAATGTATTAATTGGAGAAATCTGGAAAAATTAAACTTAAGTTTCTCCAACCACTTAATTATTTTACAGGGAAAAAATGCTCAAGGAAAAACCAATCTCTTGGAAGCGATATATTTTTTATCAAGAGGTCGCTCATTTAGAAGAGCAAAAGACCAGGAGATGGTCACCTGGGGAGAAAGTTATAGTTATCTAGGAGCTAAGGTTGGGGAGGACGGAACCTACTTCTGGAAGGAAGTGTCAATACAACCAGGTCAAAAAAAAGAATGGAAAATAAACGGTCATCCCGGATCAGGAAGGCGAGGTATTTGGTTAGTCGGTTATTTCCCCAGTGACCATGAAATCGTAGCGGGTCCACCACAAAACAGGAGAGAATATATAGACGAGGCAATAGGGTTTATATATTTCGCTCATGCTGCCTTGGTAAAACAGTATGAGGGATTACTATCACGTAGAAATTATTTACTCCGTGAGCATGCAAGTGATGATTTAATTGAAACCTATACAGAAAAACTCATTCATGTTGGAAAGAAGATTATTCAGGGAAGACTCGAATATTTGAGACTCTACACCCCTTTAATTAAGGAGTTTTATTATCGTTTAGGAATGAACAACCAATCGCTTATACTCAGATACCAACCGTTTGGATATCACTTGGATAACGAGGGGGGAATCCATATGGAAAAAGGCTTCGAAATGGTTAAGGAAGAAGAAAGAGAAAGAGAGATTACTATTATTGGACCGCATCGTGATGAAATAGTTTTTGAGAAGAATGGACGGGAGTTTCGAACCTTTGGATCCCAAGGAGAGAAAAAATCTCTTGCTTTATCAATTAAATTAGCTGAGATGTCTGTGATACAATTAATCAAGAAAAGCAAAGTAATTATGATTTTTGACGATGTTTTTTCTGAGCTTGATCAATCTCACCAAGATCTATTGTTAGAAGAAATCTTAAACCAAGGGCAAGTGTTCATATCCACGACCCAAGAAAATGATGATTGGGCAAGAAAACGAAAAAATCGAGTAACAGTGTTAAATGTTGAAAAAGGAAAAATTATAATGGGGAAATGTAATGAATAACCGAGTGGTTCGTTTTTTCTGGGGAAAACCAACTTTGCTCGGCGAGATTTTAGAGGAATACTTAGAGAAAGAGGGCTTAGTCGAGACAATTAAAATTCACCAACTTATAGAATTATTTGGTGAATTTTTTCCGAATTTAAACCAGCTTTGCCAGTGTGAGGGCTATCGTAATGGTGTTTTATTTTTAAGTATAACCGATCCAATATTCAATCTTGAAGTGCAAAAATTAATACCGGACATTTGCAGAATCTATCAGGAAAAAGGATTAATGGTAAAAAAAGTAAAAATCCGTGGGATAGGGAAAAAATAGAAAAATTAAATTTATTTTCCCTTTATCGAAAAGACGACTGATCTATAATACCAATGATTTATGAGGTGAAAGATTTTGGAAGAACCAAGAAAAAATGATATAAAAAACTATGGAGCAGAGCAGATACAGGTTTTAGAAGGTTTAGAGGCAGTTAGAAAACGACCATCCATGTATATTGGGAATACATCAGTAGAAGGCCTCCACCATCTTGTGTTTGAAGTTGTTGACAATAGCGTGGATGAAGCATTAATGGGATATTGTGATGAGATAATTGTAACAATTCAAAAAGAAGGCAGTGTGATGGTGCAGGATAATGGGAGAGGAATTCCAGTTGGAGTTCATCAAAAGGTTGGCCGTTCAGCAGTAGAGGTAGTCCTCACCAAACTCCATGCTGGAGGGAAGTTTGATCGATACTCCTATAAAATATCCGGCGGTCTCCACGGGGTGGGAGTATCCGTTGTAAATGCTTTATCAGAATGGTTAGAGGTAGAAATCCACCAAAACCAAAAAATTTGGCGACAAAGGTATGAGCGGGGTAAACCGATAAATGATTTGGTCGATGCCGGTCTTACTAACCACACAGGAACGGTAATTCGTTTTCTTCCCGACCCCGAAATATTCCCAGATCGCAATTTTCACTTTGATATTTTAGCTCAAAGGTTAAAAGAACTAGCCTTTCTCAATGAAGGTCTAAAAATTTGTTTAAAAGATGAACGTAACGAAAAAGAAAAAGAGTATTGTTATCACGGTGGAATAAAGTCTCTTGTTAGCTATTTGAACCGAGGTAAAAACGTTGTACATAACGATCCAATTTTTCTTAAAGGTGAAAAGGATGAAGTAAAAGTTGAGGTTGCTTTTCAATATAACGACAGCTACTTGGAAAACCTTATTTCTTTTACCAATAATATTAATACCATAGAAGGTGGTAGTCACGTAAGCGGTTTCAAGTTGGCGATAAATAGATCATTCTCAGAATATATAGAACGTTATCAGCTTATAAAAGAAAAAGAGGAAATGCCGACCGGAAACGACATTCGAGAGGGGCTATGTGCAGTAATTAGTGTTCTTGTCCCTGAACCACAGTTTGAAGGGCAGACTAAAACCAAGCTTGGAAACATAGAGGTTAAAGGTATTGTGGAGGAAGTTACATATAGCTATCTTTCTTCCTTCTTAGAAGAAAATCCTGATGTGGCTAAAGCTATATGCGAAAAAATAATTCAAGCGGCAAGGGCCCGTGAAGCTGCTCGTAAAGCCCGCGAATTAGCTCGAAAAAAGAACAGCATCGACTCATCCAGTCTCCCTGGGAAATTAGCGGATTGTTCAAGTCGGGATCCCAAGGAATCGGAAATATTTATAGTTGAGGGAGATTCGGCAGGAGGCTCAGCAAAACAAGGAAGAGATCGCCGTTTCCAGGCAATTCTACCCCTAAGGGGGAAAATTCTCAACGTTGAGAAGGCAAACCTTCATAAAATTCTTTCCAACGCTGAAATCCGCAACATTGTTGCTGCCTTAGGATGTGGAATTGGATTTGACTTTGTCATTGATAAATTACGCTACTATAAAGTGATAATTATGACCGATGCTGATGTAGATGGTGCCCATATCCGTACTTTATTGTTAACCTTTTTTTACCGATACATGAAGCCACTCATAGAAAATGGAAAAATTTATATTGCCCTTCCACCGCTCTATCGAATAAGGGATAATAAAAAAGATGCTTATGCTTATAGTGATAAAGAATTAGAAAAAATATTAAAAGACTTTAAAAACAAAAAATACACTATTCAACGCTATAAAGGCTTAGGAGAAATGAATCCAGAACAGCTCTGGGAAACAGCGATGGATCCCAAAACTAGAACTCTCAAGCAGGTTTCTATTGAGGATGGTATTGAAGCTGAGGAAATATTTAGCATTTTAATGGGAGATGCTGTTGATCCACGTCGTGAGTTTATCCGTGAGCATGCTCATGAAGTAGTTAACATAGACATATAATTCAAAGAGATAATCTTGGAGGAATTAAATGCCGGAAGATAAGGGGAATATTATTCCTGTAGACGTAAAAGATGAAATGAAAGATGCTTATTTAAATTATGCTATGAGCGTTATTGTTGGAAGGGCATTGCCTGATGCTCGAGATGGGCTGAAACCCGTACAACGCCGAATTCTGTTTGCGATGAATGAAATGGGTATTAGGCACAATTTACCGTACAAAAAAAGCGCTCGAATTGTTGGCGATGTTCTGGGAAAGTATCATCCTCATGGTGATATGGCTATATATGATACCTTAGTTCGAATGGCCCAACCTTTTACCTATCGTTACTCTTTGGTTGATGGGCACGGAAATTTTGGATCGATCGATGGCGATCCACCAGCAGCCATGAGATATACTGAAGTAAGAATGAACCTGATTGCCGAAGAAATGTTGTTGGATATCGAAAAAAACACTGTCGACTTTATACCAAATTTTGATGAGTCAATGCAGGAACCGATAGTTTTACCAGCAAACTTTCCTCAACTTTTAGCCAATGGTGCAACCGGCATAGCAGTTGGAATGGCAACCAACATTCCTCCTCATAACCTTTCGGAGATAATCGATGCCACTATATATCTTATTGATCACCCTCAGTCAACTTGGAGGGAGTTAATGGAATATATTCCCGGACCGGATTTTCCTACTTATGGATTAATAGTTGGAACTGAAGGTATTCATGATTACTTTAGAGAAGGACGAGGAAAATTAATATTGCGGGGAGACGCCCGAATTGAAGATTTAGACCGACATAGAAAAGCAATAATAATACGTGAAATTCCTTATCAAGTCAACAAAGCTTCGTTGGTTGAGGAAATTGCTCGACTCATTATGGACAAAAAAATCACTGATGTTAGTGAAGTTCGTGATGAATCAGACCGAGACGGTATTAGGGTGGTTCTGGAACTGAAAAAAAATGCCATGAATCCAAACTTTGTTTTGAATTACCTTTATCGTCGAACCGCTCTTCAAACTACCTTTGGAGTTATTCTTTTAGCGCTGATTAATGGACGACCGGAAGTAATGGGCGTGCCTGATGTTCTTCGTCATTTTATCGATTATCGCAAAGAAGTGGTGACTCGGCGTAGTAAGTATGAATTGAAAAATGCCGAAGATAGAATTCATATTTTAGAGGGATTCCTTCGGGCATTAGATAGGATAGACGAGGTAATTCATACTATTCGATCTTCTCAAAATGTATCCGAAGCAAAAGATCGTTTAATTCAGCAATTTCAGTTTTCCGATCCTCAGGCACAAGCAATTTTAGAAATGAGACTTCAACGGTTGGTGGCCTTGGAAAGGGAAAAGATCCAAGAGGAATATAAGGAATTAGAGAAAAGAATTGCTTCTCTGAAAGATATATTAACCCATGAAAAGAGCCTTTTGAACTTAATAAAAAGAGAGCTTTTAGATGTAAAAAGAAGGTTTGGCGACGCTCGTCGAACCCGTATTGTTGATGAAGCGGAGCCTCTTGATTTAACCGATCTTATTGCTGAAGAGGATATTGTTATTACCCTTACTCGTGATGGTTATGTCAAAAGAGTTCTCCTTTCTTCCTATCGGCGTCAAGGACGAGGCGGTCGAGGGGTAACTGGTATTACAACTAAAGAGGAAGATTTGGTTAGTCAAATTGCGGTTACAACGACTCTTCACAAAATTCTATTTTTTACCAGTCGGGGACGGGTATTCCAGCTTCCTGCTTATCAACTGGTTGAAATGCAGCGCCAAGCCAAGGGAATCCATTTAGTAAATTTACTCCAACTCGAAGACGGAGAACAAGTGATTAATATGATACCCCTCAAGGATTTTGGCGAAGGAAAGTACTTATTTTTTGTTACATCGCGGGGTATCGTTAAAAAGAGCGATCTCCTTGAGTATGTTTCTATCACCAGAAGAGGAATAAGAGCAATTAATCTCGATGATGGCGATGAGCTCTCAACAGTATTTGTAACCAATGGAAAGGAAAAAGTTCTGATTGCTACAGCGAAGGGTTATGGAATTTCCTTTTCTGAGGAAGAGGTTCGCTCAATGGGGAGAGTTAGTCGAGGGGTAAAAGGAATAACGCTTCGAGCGAAGGACCGGGTTGTCGGTGCTTCATCTCTCAAACATAAATTAGATCTATTGATTATTTCCTCTAAGGGCATGGGTAAGCGAGTAAAAATGCAGAACTTTCCTGTCCACCACCGAGGCGGGAAGGGCATTATCTTAATGAAGTTTGGCCAACCAGAAAACGAAGTTATTGGAGTTCAGCTAGTTTCTGGACAGGAAGAGATATTGATATCATCGCAAAATGGCACCCTAATTCGAATCAATTGCAATGAAGTTTCAGTTCAAGGACGTGCAACCCGGGGCGTAACCCTGGTAAGATTGTACAAAGGTGATTTAATCTCCTCATTTGCACTGGTTGAATGATGAACGTACCCATCCATGGTGGTCGACTAATAGAGATGGAATTGAGAGGCAAATCCCCGGTGGATTTCAGTGTTAACTTAAATCCGTGGGGTCCGCCTCAAATATTAAAGGAACACTGGAATGATTGGTTTCGGTATGTTTCCTATTATCCCCCTCTTGATTGGGAATTTTATCAAAAAAGGATAGCCCTGCTTTATAATTTGGATCAAAACCTGATTCTTCCCTTCAATGGCGCAACCCAGGGTATTTATTTTATCGCCCGTCGTCATCAGGCTAAAAAAATCTTTGTTATAGAGCCATGTTTTACTGAATATGCTCGTGCTTTTAATTTAGAAGGAAAAACAGTAATCCATAG
Source organism: Candidatus Atribacteria bacterium ADurb.Bin276 (assembly GCA_002069605.1). Taxonomy (NCBI): domain Bacteria; kingdom Pseudomonadati; phylum Atribacterota; class Atribacteria; order Atribacterales; family Atribacteraceae; genus Atribacter; species Candidatus Atribacter allofermentans. Next base: position 58,431 of record MWBQ01000025.1, on the reverse strand, counting down.
TAATCTTTTGTTCCGAGAAGGATTCCATAGCATAATGTCTCGTATAGAAAGGGAAAGCCCGGATCTAATCGTATTAGGGAATCCTGGTAATCCCTTAGGTCAATGTCTTTCAAAAAAGGAAAGGCTCATTTTATACCATTGGTGTCGAGAGAAAAAGGTGGCATTGTTGGTTGATGAAGCATTTCAAGAGTTTATTCAGGAAAAAACTTCTTTTTTACCACAATTGAACGGTGAGGACCAAACCTTAATCATTATCCGCTCTCTTACAAAATATTATTCCTTAGCTGGATTGAGGGGAGGCTTTATAGTGGCTAACCCATCATTGGTTGAGGAGTGGAAAATGGCTCTTGAACCCTGGAGTATAAATACGCTTTTGGCTGTAACTTTAGATTTGCTTGTCAGTATCGATCTTGGTGAATTTCATTCCCTTACGTTGCAGGAACTACGTAATGAAAAACGATATATTGAAGAGAGCCTAGGGAAACTCTTTAACCTTTTTGAACTTCAACCTTCAGTAGTAAATTTTTATACGGTAAGAATCAAAGCCCAGACAAGTTGCTTCTATTCTTTCCTTCAAAACCAAAAGCTCATTGTGCGCTTTTTGGGTGATTTTTGGGGAATGTCTAATGATTTTTTCCGGTTTTCAGTTCGGACTCACGAAGAGAATATAAAATTAATTCAGGTGATAAATGAATATGCCCGAACCTTATAAAAAAACAGTTCTGATCTTGGGAGGAGCCCGGAGCGGAAAAAGTTCTCTTGCGCATCAAATGGCTCGAGATAGTGGCTTACCAGTAATTTATTTAGCAACCGGAGTGGTTACCGATATGGAAATGAAGGAAAGAGTTCAAAAGCATCGGAATTCTCGTCCTCAATCGTGGTTAACCAGAGAGACTCCCTATGGTTTCAGTCATATCGATGAAAACTGGACTGGAAAGGCAATATTGCTGGATTGCGTTACATTTCTGGTTAACAATCTGTTATTACGAGAAGACAAAGAAGAAGCAGCCTATCACCAACTTCTTAATGAATTCATTTATCTTTTTGAAAAACAACAACGAGAGGGTTTTTACTTTTTAATGGTGAGCAATGAGACGGGAATGGGGATTGTGCCTGAATACCCTCTGGCGAGAACCTTTCGTGATCTCCAAGGTCGCGTTAACCAATGGTTGGCAACTAAAGTTAACCAGGTCTACTTAGTAGTTGCCGGCATTCCAGTGAAGATAAAGGGAGAGATATAATGGAATCTAGCCGTTCCGCGATTAAACCAAAGATTTGGCATTATTGGTTTGTTGCCATGAGTTTTTTAACTTGCATTCCGGTCCCAAAATTTAATTATCAAAACGGAGATCTTTCCCGAGCAGCTGTTTTTTTCCCTATTGTTGGAGGGTTAGTAGGAGCATTCAGCTATGGATTATATTATCTCCTTCGGTTTGTCAACGCTGGGAATTGGTTAATCGCTTTGGTGTTAGTCGCTACCTCATTAGTTTTAACTCGAGGATTGCATCTTGATGGATGGGCTGATGTTTGTGATGCGCTTTTTTCAACTCAGGACCTGAAAAGAAGGCGAGAAATTCTCAAAGATAGTCATCTTGGAACTTTTGGTGTAACTGGAATATTTCTATTATTAAGCTTTAAGGTAATAGTACTGGGGGGAAATTTTCTACCAATTTATTTAATCATTGCCCCAATGGCAGGAAGAACCGCTGCTTTAATAATTGGAGGGCTTTTCCATCCCTTTCGTCAAGAGAAAAAGAGTCTTGGAGAAGAATTTATTGGTCAGATCCCAAGGTGGGTAATGGGGACTTGGCTTGGGATTATAATGCTGTTTCCCTGGTTTTTGGGATGGCATTACCATCCTTTCAAAGCAGCCTTGATTTTTTTTGTTGGATGGTTATTCAGTAAAATGATGGAAAGAGGTTTTCGGGGACTTAGTGGTGATGCTGTAGGAGCAATTATAGAGCTTGTTGAAACCCTTTTTTTATATTTAGGGAGGATATAAACAGGAATGAAACGCGCATGGTGTCCGGGTAGTATGGGAGAATTAGTTCAAGGAACCTGGGAAGGCAAGGAAGTACTCATATCTTTGACCATTGACCGTTTCTCAGAAATAGAAGTTGATTTGGTTGAAAGGGTTGATCCAAAAAGCAGGGAACACATGCAAGAGCTTTGGAAGAGCAAACGTGCCATGGAGCTAATTCTTCAAGAATGGGGATTGAGTAGAATAGCGGAAAAAATTGTGTTTCGAAGGTGCCACTCAATTCCAGAAGGAAAAGGATATGCTTCAAGTACCGCGGACATTGCTGCCCTTATAGCAGCTTTGGCACTTCTTGTGGAGCGGGATTTGTATGAAGAGGACATTGCTCGGATTGCTTTAAAGATCGAACCTTCGGATGGTATTTTTTTTTCAAAAATGTGTATTTTTGACCACCTGGATGGATCAATTCTGGTACGTTTTCCAGTTCCTAGATATTTGGGAGTAGTAGGCGTAGAATTGCCCGGTGTTCTCGATACTCTCTCGGTGGACCGTAGGAGAATGAGAGCTCAATGGGAAAAGTACCAAAAGGATCTCTCAGAGGCTTTTGGTTGTGCTCAGCGGGGTCTAGAGGAAAACGATTTATCCCTTTTGGGGAGAGCAGCGACTCTGAGCAGTTGGATTGCTCAGTCATTTTTTCCAGAACCTATTTATGAAAAACTAATTGAAATCTGTTCTTCTATCGGTGGATTAGGCATAAACCGAGCCCATACAGGAAAGGCTTTTGGGATTCTTTTTGATACTCGGGTATATCCTCCGAAGAAAATGCTTCAACGAGCAAAGGAAGCTTTGAGAAATGAAAAAGCAGACGTTTTTTATAATAAAGTCATTTCCGGAGGAGCAAGGGTGATGAATTTATGAAGGAAATTATTTTTTTAAGACATGGAGATACCGATGCGACTGAGAACCATTACTTCGCTGGTTGGAGCGACCTCCCACTTACCAAAAAAGGTGAGAAAAGGATAAAAGCGGCAAAAGAAATTCTAAAAAATTATGAGTATTTGGAAATTTGGTCAAGCCCCCTCATCCGGACACGACAGACAGCTCAGATAGTTGTAAATTCTAATTATTCGATTCAATACACCGAGGACATTAAAGAAAGATCTTTTGGCGAGTGGGAGGGAAAGAACTGGGAACTACTTGAGCAAGAATTTCCCAATCAAATCAAAAAGTGGAAGGAAAGCCCTTTGGAATTTACCCCCCCACTGGGAGAAAGCTTTGCAGATGTTTTGCTTAGAGTAAAAAGGTTTTGGCAAACACTTCAAGATAAAAACAACGGTAACTATTTAGTTGTAACCCATGCTGGTGTTATTCGATGTTTGTTGGTTCTTCTAACCGGGATGACATTTGAAAATAGTTTTCATTTATTACTGAACCCCGGAGTGATAATAAAAGTTCGTGATGATTCGGGATTTTTCCAAGTAACGGGGATTATTAACCATGAGGATTTATGATGCTGAATGCAATTCGATTAATATGCGGCTTTGCTCTTGATGGATTATTTGGAGATCCTCAGGGAAAATGGCATCCAGTAGTTCTTATCGGCAAGATAATCAATAGCCTGGAAAGGTTGCTTTTTCCGAAGAAAAGAAACTTTAAACGTGAATTTTTTATGGGTTTTATATTGGTTATTCTCATGGCTGGAGGGATGGGGATACTGTATTATTTTCTTAGCCGATGGTTGAGGCAATACCTTTCGTTAGCCTTCTGGGCGTTAGAAATATATTTAATTTTTAGCTTTACAGCATATCGGACATTAATAAAAAGAGTAAACAATGTGAAGCTAGCATTGGAGCAAGACAATATTGAGGGAGCTCGTCAGAGATTAAAGCACTTGGTGGGGAGAGATACCGAACATTTTTCCGAGAAAGAAATAGTTCGTGCCGGGATAGAATCGCTTGCCGAAAGCTTTAGTGACGGAATTCTAGCTCCGCTATTTTACACCGCTCTTTTTGGTGCTTTGGGTGGATTAATTTATAAAATTTCTAATACTTTGGATTCAATGCTGGGATATAAAAATTCCCGGTATTACTTTTTTGGTTTTGCTTCTGCTCGATTTGATGATTTGATGAACATTATCCCCTCTCGGCTCAGTGTTGTTATGATTGGGATTTCCGCCATGATTTTGGGTAAATTTTGGAAGGGGGTTTTCCAATATTCCTTGCGTGACGCAAGAAAGCATCCGAGCCCAAATGCCGGTTGGCCCGAAAGCGCTTTGGCCGGTGCCTTAGGTGTTCAATTAGGAGGCGCTAATTATTATGGGGGCAAACGCGAAGAATACCCATTTTTAGGAGAGCCACTTATAGAACTGATTCCGGCGCGCATTGATGAAGCTCTCATCGTCATTCGGTTTTCTACTTATGTAGGAGTTTTGGTTTGTAGTTTGTTTTCAATAATAATATGGATGCTTTAAAAGCCCTTTTTAAAAAAAGAAACCACGAGTTTTATGATAATATACCTTTTTCGAATTTGTTGTATAATCGTTCTGTTCTATGTAGGAAATTCACTGATAGCCAAAGCAAAATAAGTGAAAAGTGAAAACAATTTAAGACATAAAAACACCAAAAAAGCGCATCTCTTTTGCTAAGGAGAGGTGTTGAGGGCATCGATTATGAATAAACTTTTATTCCACCGGTGCCAAAAGGGAAACTTAAAAATTTATTTTAACTGTTTGATACTACTATAAAACGAGGACTTATGCTGATATGGAAAACCATAAGAGAAGAAGCGGCTTGATGTATGAACACGAACAGTATGAACCTAGTAAGCTTAGAAAACAGATTATCTTATCTATTTTAATCAGCTTAGGGACTACAATTTTTATTTTCTCGATTATTTCCTTTCGAGGGATTTCAATTGACCTGTCGGTTTTTCGCGTGGAATGGTTAGTATGTGGGATCATATTTCTAATATTGGCCTGGATTGTTGACGCTGTGCGAGTGTATCTCAGCTCGAGAGCTTGGAACAAGACAATTACTTTTGGACAGGCACTAAAAACAGTCCTTTCCGGGTATTTTATGTCAACTATTACTCCATCGGCTACCGGGGGTACGCCTGCCCAAATGTATGTTCTTGGCCGTTCGGGCCTTACCTGGGGTGAAGCCGGAAGCTTAGTAGTAGTCTGTGGTATCCTCTATCAAGTCAGCCTCCTTCTTTTAATTGTTGTCTTTATTTTTCTCTTTGATATTCGAGTTGCCTTACAAGGCATTCTTCTTAAGCTGCTCTATACCTTTGCAATATTCTACTCGATCATCATGTTCTTGTTGTTTTACTTTCTATACCGTCCTCAAGTTCTGTACCGTCTCACCAATTGGGGGATTAACTTTGTAAAGCGATACTTCCGAAAGGCAAAGTTTTCTGAGGCAGCGGTTCGAGCCTGGGTTGAGGAATTTTTTGATGACTTTCGTAGAGGATTTTCAATTCTATTTCTTAAAAAACCTCAATATTTAGCTTGGAATCTTGGCTGTTACATTATTTATTTTATACTATTTTTCTCAGTAGGGTTTTGCATTCTTAAGGCCTTAGGGGTGAATTCTCCCTATTTAAGAGTTATCAGCGCCCAAATTCCACTGTACTATATATTTGGTTTTATTCCTACTCCGGGAGCTAGTGGTGGGGTAGAGCTCACAGTGACTTCAGTTTTTCTTCGTTTCGCTGGACCCCAAAGGGTAGGGATGTATATTTTATTATGGCGAATTGCTACATTTTATTTTCCACTCTTTCTAGGAGGATATGCTTTTTTTCGAATCATTACCGGTACGAAAAAACCTACGGTTGAAAAATATTGTTCTCAATTACCAAGGGAAGAAAAGAACGATTAAGAATTTTAATTAGTGGGTATTTGTTCTATAAAAAAGGAAAATAAGGTGAAAATCAAACCGACCTTTGAAAAGAATAAAATAACCAAAAAAATCTGCTACTCAATTGTTATAAGTTTAGGAACGATGGTTTTTATTTTTTCATATTTTTCCTATCGAGAAACTACCGTGCCAGACTTGTCATTTAAAATAATACCCCTGATTGCCGGTGCGCTTTGCATGATAGGAGCCTGGATTTTTGATGCACTAAGAATTTTTATAACAGTTCGAGCATGGGGGAAAGCCATACTTTTTCGTGATTCTCTCCGATCAGTTCTTTCGGCATATTTTATGTCTTCAATTACACCATTTATGATAGGCGGAGGCCCTGCCCAAATGTATGTTCTTGGCCGTTCGGGCCTTACCTGGGGTGAAGCCGGAAGCTTAGTAGTAGTCTGTGGTATCCTCTATCAAGTCAGCCTCCTTCTTTTAATTGTTGTCTTTATTTTTCTCTTTGATATTCGAGTTGCCTTACAAGGCATTCTTCTTAAGCTGCTCTATACCTTTGCAATATTCTACTCGATCATCATGTTCTTGTTGTTTTACTTTCTATACCGTCCTCAAGTTCTGTACCGTCTCACCAATTGGGGGATTAACTTTGTAAAGCGATACTTCCGAAAGGCAAAGTTTTCTGAGGCAGCGGTTCGAGCCTGGGTTGAGGAATTTTTTGATGACTTTCGTAGAGGATTTTCAATTCTATTTCTTAAAAAACCTCAATATTTAGCTTGGAATCTTCTTTTTTATAATTTACGCTACATAGCAATATTTATGGTGGCTTTTTGGGTTTTATGGTCTCTGGGGATATTGGTACATCCAATTAAAGTTATCGGCATACAAATTCCGCTTAATTACATTTTTTCTTTAATGCCTACACCTGGTTCCAGTGGTGGTGTTGAGGCATCAATTGCATCGGTTTTTGTGTCCTATACAGCAGTTCAACGAATCGGAATATTTGTAATTTTATGGAGGATAATAACATTTTATTTTCCACTGATTGTAGGTGGGATTAATTTTTTTCAAACCGTATTGAAATCCAAACCAACCATTTTACCCGAGACAAATAAAGCCAGCGAATGATCTTAGCACAATGAAAAACGACTAATGACAATCATCCAACTTTTATATTACTTACAAACCCACCTTTTTTCACCACAAAAGATAGATTTTAGGTGTTACAAAGCTTGCTTTTATCTTCGTTGTGGGGGGAAAAGACCAGGTTGTATGAAGGTAAGTATATTTGAATGAATAGTACAAAATTTTTCTGTAAAATAAAGACAGGCTTATAAATAAATTCGAAAATTACAAAGCGGTGAATTAGGTGAAATCGTATCCAAACTTTCAAATTCTTTATTATTCTACAGTTGATTCGACAAATCAATTAGCTCGTCAATTTGCTGAGCAGGGGGAAACTAAAGAATTGTTGGTAGTGGCCGATCAACAAACCGCTGGGAGGGGCAGGGGTGGAAAACGCTGGCTCTCGGTCCCCAGGGAATGTTTAACTTTTTCTTTGTTGCTCAGGCCGGTGAATAAGAATGCCGAACATTGTCCACAACTTGCTTTAATTCTTGGTTTAAGCTTGGCACAGGCCATGGAAAAACTGGGCTTTCATCCGCAACTTAAATGGCCTAACGATGTTTATTTGAATGAGAAAAAAATAGCCGGAATTTTATTAGAAAATGCTGTTCGATCTGATCGATTACAATGGGTAATTGCCGGTGTTGGTGTAAATATAAACGTCAAAAAAGATAACTTTCCTCAAAAACTTCGAGAAATAGCAACTTCTCTTTTCATAGAAGGGAAAAAAGAAATTGCTACCGATTTATTTTTGCAGGAATTTTTAACAATTTTTTCTTCTTGGTATTGTAATTGGATAAATAATAACAAAATACAACACCTGCTTGAAGAGTACACTAGACGTTCCATGGTATTGGGACGTTTAGTAACCTACGAAAAACAGGGAAAGAGATATCAGGCTCGAGCAGAAAGAATTGATGAAAATGGAGGGCTTTGGGTGATTCGCGAGGAAGAAAGACATCGATTATCCTGGGGCGAAGTTTCAATAGCTTCGGATAATAAAACTCAGATACAATTGAGCTTCGGGTCCGATGGGGGAGAAACACGGTGAATCTTTCTCCTCGTACTCTCGTAAGGAGTGCTTTTTTATGTGCAATTGCAGTGGTCACAACCCAATTGATTCGATTTGGTTCGGCGATCGTCCCATTTAGCCTGCTTCCGGGAATTTATGTATTGGGAACTCTTGTATTTACACCCCTTGAAAATGGTTTCGGATGGATGATTTATATTCTATTAGGATTAATGGGTGTTCCGGTATTTGCCACTCCACCTTATGGTGGCCCCAGTTACATCTTAAAACCTACCTTTGGTTTCCTCCTGGGTTATTTATTTCTTTCTCCTTTGTTTTCCTGGATGGTACAAAAAAGAAGAAAAGCAAGTTTTTATTATTTACTTTTTTTGAGTTTTGCCGCGGTAAGTTTACCATACATACCCGGACTTGTTTATTTGTGGGTGATTATGAAATTCATTGTACAAGCGCAAATTTCATTTGGATATACCTTAAAAACCGGATTTCTACCCTTTATCGGGGGAGATATTTTAAAGGCTATTGTTGTATTTTTAATCGTATGGAAAGCCAAACCATTGCGAGGAAAATAGAAAAAAAGATTTGGAAGATAGACTCTCATGTCACCAAGTGGTATGAGATGAGGATGACTACTTATCTAAAACCGTCATTGCGAGGAATTCAACTGTTCCTTAGTTGGACGTTGTGGCAATCTCATCCACTCGCTTCTTCATTCTAAGGAGCGTATTTTGCGACGTAAGAATCTCATCCCTTTAAAGTATTTTTAAAAAATAAAGAAATACAAAAGACGAGATCCTCACGCGGGAAAACACCAATCTGGATGACGCCATTTTTTGCTTGTTACTATATTTTAGAAATAGGAATCAATCTCCCCCCTTAGCATGGAAGGCAGGGTGGATTTGAAAGAATTCTAAAGAAAGCGAATCCTTCTCGTTCTCCCTTTCGCCAAAGGGAGATATCGATGTAAAAGGAATTTATTACGCCCCTACAGGGAAACATAATTTTGTAGGATCTTGAGTTATAAAGCCCGCAAATGGATTTTCAGAATAGATATATGATGATATATTATAAAATGATTGAAGTTAATTATCGGGGGATAGTCCTGGGGAGGGATCGGTTTGAATCACATCACTCTTGGGTTTCTTGCTAGCCTTATTGCTGGCTGTGCGACAGGAATTGGAGCCATTCCAGTTCTTTTTTTTCGAAAACAACATTTTTCTCATCGCTTAAAAGACCTTCTTTTGGGATTTGCAGCGGGAGTGATGTTAGCTGCAACTGCCTTCAGCTTGTTAGTTCCAGCTATTGCAATTGGCGGGGTATGGATTGCTGTAATTGGGATTATAATCGGGGCTCTTCTTTTAGATGGTGTTGATAAAGCCATCCCCCATGAGCATTTTGAAATGGGTCGAGAGGGGGCAAGCTCGAACCTTCGTCGTATTTGGCTTTTTGTTTTGGCGGTTACAATTCACAACTTTCCCGAAGGTATGGCGGTTGGAGTTAGTTTTGGAACCCAGAATATTTCTAATGGACTAACCGTTGCTACTGCCATTGGTCTACAAAATATTCCCGAGGGTCTAGCGGTAGCAATATCCCTAGTTGGTGCGGGATATAATCGTGCTGTGGCTTTTGGATATGCCCTTCTTACTGGTTTGGTTGAGCCGATTGGAGGGCTTTTGGGAATATCTTTGGTCACCTTTATGCATTGGTTTCTTCCTTTGGGGATGGCTTTGGCTGGTGGTGCCATGTTATTTGTTATCAGCGATGAAGTTATACCTGAAACCCATCACGGGGTTCACTCCCGTCTTTCTACTTATGCTTTAATGATTGGCTTTATTATTATGATGACTTTAGATAACCTTTTCGGTTAGAAAAATGGAAAGTCTAGCTGAAAAACCCAAAAAAGGAGCTCGGATTTTAATTGTTGAAGATGATCCGAAGATTTCTCGATTATTAGAGCTGGAACTTAAACATGAAGGATTTCTCATTCATCGTTCAAGTATGGGTGAAGTGGCAGTTGAAGATTTTTACTCTTTCCAGCCCGATTTGATAATTTTAGATATTATGCTTCCCGACATTGATGGTTGGGAGGTTGCCAAAAGGATACGTCTCCTTTCGGAAACGGTTCTCATTCTTATGCTAACTGCCAGAGGAGAAGTTGATGATCGGGTGAGGGGGTTGCGGTCGGGTGCGGATGATTACTTAGTTAAGCCTTTTGCAATTGAAGAGCTTTTGGCTCGAATAAATGCTTTACTACGACGGGCTGGACATACCACCAGAGTGGCTTTTCAAATTGGAAATTTGCACATTGATCCCCAATCCTATCAAGTTCATCTTGGAAATCGGGAAATTATCTTAACCAAAACCGAATTTGATTTACTCCTTTTTTTGGTTCACAACGTAGGCATTGTTCTTTCCCGAGAGAAAATTTTGCAAAACGTCTGGGGACCGGATTTTTTTGGTACTCCAGGGGTTGTTGAAGTATATATGAATTATCTCAGAAAGAAGTTGGGTGGCGAGGGGAAAAGGATTAAGACTGTTCGAGGGGTTGGTTATACTTTTATGAAGGACTGAGCCAAAAAATGAAACTTTCAGTTCGCATGACGTTATTCAATTTTATTTGCTTGTTTGCTCTAACTTTATTGGCTTTTTCAATTTTATATGGCTTTTCTCGAAAAAGTATATTGACTTCAGAAGAAGAAGATATTTTCCGTCGCTCTCAAGCGGGCGGTATGAGGATGATGCATGGTTTAATGGCACGGGGCAGGGCATTTCCTGGTGATTTTCTAGTTGGGACGCGGGACAATCAGACCCTTAAGGTGGTACAAAACCCCTGGGATCTTGATCCACAGTTATGGAAGGAGGGTCTGGTCGAGAGAGACGGGGAGCATTTTCTTTTTGTTTCAATTGATCGATCTGGGGGAGATTATTTATTGGGGAAAAATGTCAGCACCTCGATTCGTTCTTTAGAGCGAATTCGAATAGTTGCCTGGTATTTAATACCAATTTTAGCAGGTTTAGTTTTATTTGTTGGTTATTTTTTATCCGAATACTGGTTAAAGCCTTTACGGGAATTGAACCGAACCCTCTATAAAATGAGCTCAGAAAATTTATCCTCCCGCTTTTCAGTGGCTTCGACATTGGATGAAATAGAGGAATTAAAGTTAGCACTCAACAAAATGTTACATTCCTTTGAACAAGGATATTTAATTCAGAAAAGGTTTGTTTCCAATGTTTCCCATCAGCTAAGGACCCCTTTGAGTTCAATTATTGGTTATATTCAAATGCTACAAAGGTGGGGAGATGAAAATCCAGAGGTACGTAAAGAAGCCATCGATGCCATAGAAAAAACTGCTCAGGAGATGAAAGAATTGACCGAGAGTTTGCTTTCTCTCAGTCGTACCGGTCATATTACAGAAATGACAGATATTGCCCTGGATTTAGTGATAAAATCAATTGTCGAGCAATGGCAGACAAAAAACCCTCAGCGACTATTTCGCCTTTTTATTAATGCATCACCTCATCTTAAAATTTCAGTGGACCATTTAAAAATTTTAATGGATGTTTTGTTAGACAATGCCCTGAAGTATTCAATGGAGCAGATTGATATCACTATTGACGAAAAAAATATAATCGTTAGAGATTATGGTCCTGGAATTCCCGCAGAGATCCAAGCTCGATTGGGTGAGCGGTTTCTTCGAGGTCGAAATACCGTTGAAAAGCCGGGGTGGGGCGTTGGTCTTTCTCTGGCTTTCGAAATTGCCGATAAGTTTGGATGGAAGCTGTTTTTCGAAAATGCAACTCCAGGTCCTGGATTAAAGGTTTTGATGGTTTTTTCTCCAAATCAAACCATTGCATCCGATAATAAGTGACTGAATTTTTGTGGTTTTTCTATTATTTAATTATTGATTGTCGCAACGTTCCCAATTAAGCAGGAATTCCTCTTTCTTTTTTAATTCAAGAAAAGCAAAGGTTTCATGGAGTCTGTGCAAGGGAACTCGAAATCGAATTTTACCGAGGTTGGGGTTTAACTCAAGATATTTTTTGCTCCGACAGAAATAAATAAGCTGGTTTACCATCAGCTGAAAACTGGTCGGATTAATTGTAAGAACGAATTCAGCCGTAAGTTCCTTTTCTATAATGCCGGAGCTTTCTAAAACCATCTCAGCAGCTTGCTGATAGGCATTGATAAGGCCTCGAACTCCTAACTTTTTTCCACCAAAATATCGAGTGACAATAACCAGAAGATTGGTAAGGTTACTGCGTAAAAGCGATCCCAGAATTGGACGACCAGCAGTTCCATGTGGTTCACCAGCATCGGTAGAAAACTCAAGTGGTGGGTTGTGACCAAGGCGCCAAGCGTAACACCAGTGGCTGGCATCGGGATAAAGAGATTGAATTTGGAGTATTTTTTCACGAACCATTTCTTGATAGGTTACTGAAAAACTATGGGCTATAAATCTTGACCGATCAACCACCAACTCAGAGATGCTTTCTTTTTCAATTGTCAAATACTTATGAATTTCCTTTTCCATAGCCGGTATTAATGGTATCATACTTTCAATATTTTTGCGGAGAAGGTCATGGATGTTTTAATAAAGCGAAAAAAGGGAATCCTTAGGATTCTTTTTTTAAGTTTCTTCCAAATTGGAGCTTTTACCTGGGGAGGGGGATATGCTATGGTTCCTTTAATACAGAGGGAACTGGTTCAAAAGAAGCGACTCATGAATGATGAAGATTTTATTAACATTTTATCGATAGCCCAAAGCTTCCCAGGAGCTATTGCTATTAATACGGCTGGTTTAGTTGGGAACCGGCTGGCTGGTTTTCCAGGGCTATTGGTAGCTATTTTAGGCTCGGTGCTTCCGTCGTTCACAGTCATGATTATGGCGGCAACCATATTATTTCATTTTGGTGATTTGGTTCTCGTGCAAAGATTTTTTCGAGGAGCGGTCCCAGCTATTGTCGCATTGATTGCGACTGGAATTTTTTCTATTGCCAAAAGAGCGCTCAAGCAACGTTTCGATCTTATCTTGTCCGGCGTCCTTTTTGTTTTGGTCTTGGTCTTTGATTTTCATCCCTTTTGGATTATTTTAATTGGAGCGCTAACCGGTTTAGTGAGGAAATCTTGATTTACTTTCATCTTTTTTTAGCTTTTGTTCGTATCGGCTTTTTAGCTTTTGGAGGAGGGATTGCCGTTCTTCCTTTGATCCAGAAAGAAATTGTTGATACTTATCAATGGTTAACCACCACCCAATTTCTGGATTTAGTTACACTATCCGAGCTTACCCCAGGTCCAATTGCTATTAATTCTGCTACTTTTGTTGGATATAGAATCGGAGGAGTATTTGGTGCAGCGATTGCTACCGGAAGCTTTTGTCTCCCATCAATTGGTTTTATTTTATTTATTTCTAAGTTTTTAAGTGCGTTTGAAGGTAATGATAAAGTTCAGAAAATAATGAAAGGACTTCGGCCTTCGGTCATAGCACTTATGTCATTAGCTGGTTATTCGATTGCTCAAAATGGAATCATAGACTGGTTTGCTGTCGGTTTAAGTGTGGTTTCCTTTATCCTGGTTTGGAAAAATATAATCGATCCAATTTTTATGCTGATTTTAGCCGGATTAGCCGGAATAGTTTATTATCGATAGAGGTTTACCAAGAAGAGTTTAAGCAATGATCACGTAAGACGAGATAATTTTTTAGGGTTAGTTTATAGGTATAACGGATGGTTGAAATTGCTGTTGCTTGAATTTCTTCATTAGTAAAAGTGAGGGTATTTCCAGGGTCAACCCACGCCCCTTCGGGTGGTAGCGGGTTTTTTAGCGAAACATCCATAAAAGAAATCATATACAGTGGTTTAATGTGTATTGATCCTTTTTCATTCCAATCAGCAAGAAAATAAGGGGTTGGAGGGCCAGGATAATAAGGGAGATCACCAATGCCTTTTAAACTACTGGTAGCGCCACTTCCGGCATCTCCGTTTAAAGTAAAACCATTTCCTAAAATAATTGGAACCTCAAAAGGATTTATGTTCTCTGGTAGGGAGCCAAAAATGCCTAAATAACTAATCAAACTATTGCTCGGAGCCTCATACCGGTAAGTAGGAAAATCAATCATCAACGGAGGTGACCCTACTCCACTTAACACTTCAGAGGAAAATTCTTCCCAATATTCAAAAAAAATAATTTGATTTTCTTGATCATAGGAAGAGGAGTTTCCTTGACATCCTGATGATAGGATTAGAAAGAAAATTAAGAGTAAAATCCAAAGATTCTTCATAATATCCCTCCTTAGATGTTATGTTGTCCATTAAAAAGATTGAGCATGGTTAAAAAACGATATTCAGCAATAAAGAATAAAATTAAAAGGAACCAGAAAGAAGGGCTAAGGGTATTAGGAGCTATTGGGTTAACGCCTTTTTGCTGACAAATTTCTTTAAAAAAGATACAATAAGTTGCTGGGAAAATTACTTGTCCAGTGTTTGGAATACGTCGTTTATTATAGTGTTCTGTTTAAAAATTGTATATATTTTCATTCCATTTTACCATGGGAGATTGTGGTCCACACATTGTTAAATCAATCTGCAAGGAAAGTTGATGATCTGACCATACAAGGTTACTACCTTAAATCCAATCGAAATAGGTGGCAAAATAACTGATGATTAAAATTATGGATCGCTATATAGCCCGCGAAAGCCTAACTGGCATGTTTACCTGGGTAGGTGCAGTAACCATTGTTATGTTGGTGGGAATTTTGTTTGAACTTGCTGACTTTTTTGTCAATAAACAAGTTCCTCTCTTAATTACATTAGAAATATTGTTATTGTATATCCCCGCCCAAATGGTACTTACTTTTCCGATCTCTTATCTTTTAGCTTCTGAACTTCATTTAGGAAGACTGGGGAGAGAAAGCGAGATGGTAGCCATTGAAGCATGCGGTGTTAGTTTGAAAAGGATACTGCTTCCCTATTTGATAGTCTCGATTTTAGTTAGTATTGGTTCTTATTACTTTAATGATATCATAGTTCCTGAGTCGAATCATAAAGCACAGGTGCTAATGCGTGAGTATGTTTATAAAAAAGGACCCCCGAAAATCCAGCAAAATGTTTTTTTTAGAGATGCTGAAAACCGATATTTTTATGTGAATGAATTGGACAATGAAACCTGGGAAATGAAAAAAGTGATTATTTATGATTTAAAGGATCAAAAAGAGTTTCCGGATGTTATCACTTCCCAAAGTGCTTTTTGGCTGGAAGATCGTTGGTTGTTGAAAGAGGGAGTAGTTCATCGATATAATGATACCGGATATCTTCTGCAGGAAATAGAATTCAATGAGATGGAGATTGATATGAAGGAAGAGCTGCAGGAGTTTTTTGAAAACCAACGGGCTCCTGAGGAAATGTCAACCAGAGAGCTACGCAAACAGATTGAAATATTGAAGCAATCGGGAGCCCAAGTTGATGAATTCGAAACTGCTTATTTTTTGAAATATTCTCTTCCTTTTTCAGCTTTAATGTTTATTATGATTGGACTGCCTTTCGGTATCCAAAGAGGCCGAGATACAAGAGCACTAGGTGTTATAGTGACCGTTATCTTAGCTTTTGTTTTTTATATGATGTTATCAATATTTCGTTCATTGGGACGGGGTGGTATCATGGAACCCTGGTTAGCTGCTTGGATGCCTAACATAATTTTTGGTTCAATGGGATTATTTTTATTTTTAGGCATCGAAAGAAAGTGAGGAATGTATTGTTGAGAAAGATTGGGATAATTAACTCGGTCTTGGTAGTATGCTTAGCTTTGGTTTTGTTTATATCTGGGTTAGCAATCGCCCAGGAAACTGATTTATTTATTCAAGCCCAAAAAGCTCGTCAACAAGGTGACACGGATTCTGCTTATCGTTTGTATGAGCAAGCTGCTGAACAAGGCATACGTCCTCACGATGCCTATTTCGAAATGGGTCTCATCCTATTAGAAAAAGAAAAATGGTCACAAGCTTACCGAATTTCCGGCAAGGCTGTGAAGGCTTTCCAAGAGTATTTAAATCTTAATCCTGATGATGACAACGCCTGGTTTCGGTTGGCTTATATTTATGAAAATAGGAGCCTAGCACCGGGAATAAATGAGTGGAAGAAAGCCATTGAGGCTCTACAAAAAGCTTTGGAAATTTCTTTAGAAAACCCTCAGTACCTACTGCATCTTGGTTACGTATATTATAAAATAGGGGAAAGAGAAGACGCTGAAGAGATTTTGCTCGATTTAGTGAATAAATACCCAGATTATATTGATGCCCGTTATTATCTAGCAATGAACTATCTCGAGAGACAAGACAAAGAAAAGGCTAAAAAACATTTTACATATATTCTTGATAACACGAACCAAGATAGTAGCTATTATCGGTGGACAGAAAAAGAGTTAAAGAAAATAGGGGGAGGAACTCAATGAAAAAAAGCCAGCCCTTTCTCCTGAGTATATTAAGCGTATTAATTTTTGTAGTTATTACAGGTTGTATGTCGATGAATATCGGAGATAAAGGTGCCATTCGCGGACGAGTTTTTGGAGATAATGGTCCTCTGCAAGGCGTACGCGTGGAAGCGGGTGATCAAGTTGCCTTTACCAACGACGCCGGAGATTTTCTTTTAGAAAACGTTTCCTCGGGAGCACAATATGTCTTTTTTTCTTTTGAAGGGTATACTGGTGCCCTGGTCAAGGTTACTGTGGTAAAGGGGAATGAAGTTCCCATCTCACCCGATGGGAGTGTGACTTTGTCTTTATCTTCTGATAACAATGATTACGAGTATCTTGTATCAATCTATCAGCTTGGTTTTTATGAAAAGAGCTTTCTTGATTCCGAGAAATATATAAAAGAATTTACCGGCAGCAATCTCATTCCCAACGTTTTATTTATTAAAGGGGCCTCGGCATATTATTTAGGAGATTATCAGACATCGTTGTCTATTTTGAAAGATATGGTTAAGAGTTATCCTGATAATGAATTTGCTGACGATGGGCAATATCTGTTGGCTCGGTGCCTAGGCCAGGGTTTGAACCAGTGGTGGGATTCAATAAATGAATATAAAAACCTTATCCAGAATTATCCGCAAAGCGAGTTTGTTGGAGTTGCTTATTATGAAATGGGTGATTGTTATTACATATTAGAATCCTATTCAAATGCGTCGGTTGCCTATGATCAAGCAAGAGTTTTTGGCGGTGAAATTGAGAAAAAGTCAATCTATGGTTTAGCTCATTGTTTCTATAAATTAGAGCTTTTTTACAAAGCTGCTTCTCTCTTTGCTGAATATGTTCAAAAATACCCAAACGATGAATTTGCTGATGATGCTCAATATTTTGAAGGAGCATCATGGTATCGACGTGATGATTATCAACAAGCCTTAGAAGCATTTGATAAATCAATAGTCCAGTATCCAACCGGAACTTGGTACAATGGTATTCTCATAGCGCCGGCTTCAATGTTTAACAAGGGTCTTTGTTTGGAAAAGTTGGGTCGCTATTCGGAGGCTTATCAAGTCTATCTGGACATTATTCGGAAATACCCGGGAGCAAAATGGGCAGATGGAACATCTTTAATAAGTAATGCTCAATACCGCATTGAACTGCTTAAAGATGCGGTTCTTTAAGATAAAATGGTGGAGAAAACCGATCGGGAGATCATTATTGAAGTCCTGAACGGAAATCGGGATTTTTTTTGTTTTTTAGTAAGAAAATATGAAAGACCAATTTTTAATTATATTTTCCGTATGGTTCGTTCGAAGCCTGATGCTGAAGATTTGGCTCAAGATACCTTTGTAAAGGCTTTTTCTGCTTTAAATAAGTACGATGACTCATATGAATTTTCAACCTGGATATACCGGATTGCTTTGAATGTCTGCCGCGATTTTTTTCGGAAAAAAAAGATTTTTTTCTTTTCTCTTTCCGCTCCTATTGGGGATGAGGAAGAAAGCGAATTAGAGGATTTTATTCCTCAAGACTCCTTTCATAACCCGGATGATGTATTGCTCAATCAAGAATTAAGATCGGGTTTAGAGAAAGCAATCAGAGATCTACCAATAAAGTTTCGAGAAGTAATCATACTCCGACATTTAGAAGGATTATCCTATGATGAAATTTCTACAGTTACTGGCCTTCCGGTAGGAACGGTTAAAACTTATTTACACCGAGCAAGAAAAAAGCTTCAAGACGAACTGGGTGAATTTTTAGAATAACTGTAAATGTCGATGATTAGAAAGGATTTTAGGAAATTCGATTGTTAACCTGGATTGAAACATTGGAGGGTTTGTTCCGTATATATTGTTGAGGCGATTAGTATGGATAGGAAAGAAGAAAAATTAATTCATTATTTAGAACAGCTTCCTCAAACAACGGTTCCGAGCGATTTTTCTTTTCGGGTAATGGATAGAATAGAGACAAAACAACAAAGGGGATATTGGTTGGTTAATTTTAAGAAATTAGCAATCGTTTCTTTATCACTGGTGTTTTTAACCTTGGTTTTTTTCACCGACCTTCCCCTATTTCCCCAGTTTAACATATCAGGACTTTCTGGATACCGACGAGTTGAGTTAAAGTTTTATGCCTTGAGTGAAAATCCAAAAACTGTTGCGGTAGCCGGTGATTTTAGTGATTGGAATACATTACAAATGGAAAAAAAAGACGGTAATTCTTGGGTTATAACCCTAAAGGTGAAACCCGGAAAATATCAGTATTCTTTTGTAATTGATGGTGAAGAGTGGATTCCGGACCCAGATTCTTATCGGCGAATAGAAGACGGATTTGGAGGGGTTAATTCTGTTTTGGTTGTTAATGGCGGGTAGAAATGAAACGTTGGTTTTATTTCGCCTTTTTCATTTTAATTATTCTGCTTTTAAATACCACAGCTTTTACTCAAGATGAGGTTTCTTCGTTAATAACAAAATCTGAAAATTATCCTCTTGAGGATCAAGAATATTTGTTAGACCGGGTTGGAGAATTAGTCAATGAACTTCAGCAAAAAGGGCTGGCAACAGATATCTTAGTTTTAAAACTAAAAGAAGGATTACATAAAAAAGTACGCCCTTATAATATTGTTAAAAGTCTCGAAAAGAAAAAAGATTCTCTTTTGGAAGCCCAGGCAATTTTGGAAGAGATAAACGTTCCGGGGATTAATGATGAAGAAACTCTTAATAATATAGCTTCTTCAATAGAGCATTCTGTGCCGACCGATTTGGTTAAAAGCGCTCTTCAGCAAAGTGTTGCCAAAGAAGATAAAAATGCTAAAAAAATTGTTGATTCTCTTACTGCGTTGATAGAAATGGGAGTACAACCCCAACAAGCAGGAGTAATTGTCAACCAGTTTGCCCAAAAAAGCAATCAATCGAAAGACCTCAATAGCCTAACTAAAATAATTGAGCGAGCCAGGCTGGAAGGAATAGACCCACAGAGAATTGCATCTAAAATCGAAGAAGCACTCAATAAAACTAACAGTATTGCCATGGTTGAAATGGAAGTTCAGGGTTTTATTGCTGATATTAAACAAAAACCAACAATAAAATCTGGTCAGGGGGTCGTAATAAGTTCACCCGGCATTACTTCAGGCGGGGTTCCGGGGAGCGAAGGAGGAACCTCCTTGTCCCCGGCTAGCGAGACTCCTGCATCTAGTTCCAACATTCCATCTCAGGAAGGCGGTTCCCCCTTAGAGTAAAACCGCTGCTCTCTTAAAAAATACCCTAAAAAAACTTAGCACTCGCTGACGCGAGTCCTGCTTAAACTAAAGAAGCAACTAAATCGCCCACTTCTTGAGTTGATAGACCCATTTTTCCAGCACTCATGCTCTTTATTTTTCCACTTTGTAGAGAAGAAATAACCGCTTTTTCTAAGCCATGAGCAGCGTTGACCTCACCTAAGACGTCAAGCATCATTTGAACTGCACAGATTGCCGCTAAGGGATTAATTATATTTAAATTAGTATATTTTGGTGCCGATCCGCCGATAGGTTCAAACATTGAAACTCCCGAGGGGTTTACATTTCCTCCAGCAGCTACCCCCATTCCGCCCTGAATCATTGCACCGAGATCAGTAATGATGTCACCAAACAAATTATCAGTGACGATAACGTCAAACCACTCTGGATTTTTTACCATCCACATGGTAGTAGCATCAACATGAGCATAATCGGTTTTAACATCAGGATAATCAGCCGCAATTTCATAGAAAGTTCTTTCCCACAAATCAAAGGCATAAGTTAAAACGTTAGTTTTTCCACAAAGAGTAAGCTTTTTTCTTTTGTTTCGCTTTTGGGTGTATTCGAAAGCATACCGCAGACAGCGTTCAACGCCCTTGCGAGTATTTATTGACTCCTGAACAGCTACTTCATCGGCTGTTCCTTTTCGTAAAAAGCCTCCAACTCCTGCATAGAGACCCTCGGTATTTTCTCTGACCACTACAAAGTCAATGTCTTCAGGTTTTTTATCCTTTAAAGGAGTATCAACATTGGGATAAAGTTTTACCGGCCGTAAATTGATGTATTGGTCGAGTGAAAAACGAAGCTTGAGAAGTATCCCCTGTTCTAAAATTCCTGGTTTTACGTCAGGATGACCAATTGCACCTAAGAAAATTGCATCATACTTTTTTAGTTCTTCAACATGCGAAGCAGAAAGGGTTTCACCGGTCTTTTTATAATGGTCACCACCAAAGGGGAAGAAAGTTGTTTCATGGGAAAAGTTATATTTTTTCGAGGTAACTTGCAATACTTTTAATCCTTCCCGGACAACTTCTGGACCTGTGCCATCTCCAGGTATTACTGCTATCTGATATTTTTTCATAGAATACCTCCTCATTAGGATACTTAAGGTATTATAACAAGATATGATCAATTTTTTTTGTTAAACACTTTTTCTCCCTTTTGATTTTTATATTTAATTCAAAGTAAAATAATATTACTTTAGTATAGTATTATGATTTCTTAACCAAAATCAAAAAGGAGAAAGTCATGCAAATATTAGTTACCGGAGGAGCTGGTTTTATAGGATCGCACATAGTAGACGCTTATCTTCAAGAAGGACATCAAGTGGTTGTGGTTGATAACCTTTCTACGGGAAAAAAATCCAACCTTAATCAGGCAGCAGTATTTTATCCAATCGACATTTGTTCTTGGAAAGAATTAGAATTAGTTTTTCAAAAACATGCTTTTGAAGTGGTGAATCATCATGCAGCTCAAATTAATCTTAGAAGATCAATGGATGAACCAGTTTTTGATGCTGAAGTAAATATTATTGGAAGTCTTAACCTTTTTGAGCTGTGCCGAAAATATGGAGTCAAAAAATTTATTTTTGCCTCATCGGGGGGAGCAATCTATGGGATTCCGAAGCAAATTCCGGTGGATGAAAAAGCTCCAACCAAACCTCTTTCGCCCTATGGAATTGCCAAATTATCAGTTGAACAATACTTAGAATATTATTTCCAAGTTTGGGATTTGGAAAGAATAATCCTCCGCTACGGAAATGTATATGGTCCTCGCCAAGACCCTCAGGGTGAGGCGGGTGTCATTTCCATTTTTTGTAATAATATCCTCAAAGGCGATCCTTGTATTGTTTTTGGGGATGGTAGTAAAACAAGGGATTACGTTTCAGTTCACGATATTGCTTCGGCAAATTTGCTGGCGCTAAACTCTTCAGCTAATATTTATAATCTTGGAACCGGGCTTGAAACCAGTGTTAACCAATTAATTGACCTGCTTCAGAAAGTTGCTAACCAAAAAATCTCGATTATATACGACCAAGACCGAAAAGGAGAAATCGAACGTATCGCTCTTTTCTCCAGACAAGCAAGAGAGCTTTTAGGTTGGGAAACAACCATTCCCCTGAACAAAGGAATAGAAGAGGTTTTTCGATGGTATCAACAAGAATGTTGTAAAAACAACACATAAACCGTTAAGGTAATTCAGACCCATTTATTCTTTTTTATAGAGAGATAGACATTCATAATTTAGAAATAAACTTTGAATGTCTGATGAAAGTTCCAAGGAAGGAAGAAGGATTCCCAATTTTTGTAATTTTAATAACAACTTGAAAAATATTATCCATAATAAAAAGGCAGCAGAAAATACGATTAAAATCAAAAAAGAGCATAAGGGATGAATAAAAGGAACATAAGTAAATTTTATGTTAGAATTTGATAAGTATGGATTTTTTGGGAGATGAGCTTTGTGCCCAGGAAAAAAAACAATAGTGTAAGAAGTTATTATAAATCTTTGGTAAAAAATTTAGTTCGAACCGATGGACCAATTTCCAGAATTGCACTGAACAAGTTAACCGGGATGAGACCAGCCAGTATTACAGATGTTACGAAGGAGCTTTTGAAAGAAGGCATAATTAAGGAAATCGGATATGAAAGTTCCAAAAGAGGACGGAGGAAAGTACTGTTAGATATTAACCGAGACGCTGGTCGAGTAGTAACTTTAGATTTTAATTCCAATCGAATTTTAGGACTTGGGGCTGATCTTAAGCTGGGAATATGCTATCGATCCCGCCGGATTATTCCAAATTACTCAGGTAAAGACGAAATTATAAAAATTATGAAAGATATTTTACATGAAATTATCGAGTCACCACCAGTAAAAATTGCACCAGTCCTGGGTATAGGGATTGCTGATCCGGGGATTGTTAATGAAAATACAGGAATATCAATATTAACCACTCAGATGAAAGGCTGGGAAAATGTTCCAATAAAAGACATTATGGAAAGCGAGTTTGGTTATCCATCCTTCCTTGAAAGCGATACCCGCTGTCGGCTAATTGCAGAAAAACATTTAGGAGCCGGTAAAATGAAAAATGATATTTTAATGGTGGAACTTTCTTCGGGAATCGGGGCTGGAATGATGAGCGAAGGAAAGCTTTTTCGTGGGAGCAGGGGTTCAGCGGGGGAATTGGGACACATGATGATACTTGAGAATGGCCCCTATTGTAATTGCGGTAGTCGTGGTTGTTTAGAGGCGATTGCGTCATCAAGAGCGATCACTAGAAAACTCCAAGAGGCTATAAAGTCAGGTGCGACTTCCAGCTTATCGAAGGTTAGCCATGGTGATATATCCAAAATAGACATTAATATGATTTCACAAGCAGCCGAAGATGGTGATAAGCTATCTTTACAGATTATTGAGGAAGCTGGAAGGTTTATTGGAGAGGCAATTGCCAATGCGATAAACCTTTTAAATCCTGAAATAGTGATATTAACTGGTGATTTGTTGTCATTTGGAGATTATATTTTGAATCCAATAGAGGGAATGGTGAGGAGACAGGCATTAAGTTATAATACCAAAGATGTGCGTATAGTTTTAGCTGAGGTTGGAGAAGAAGCGGCTGCTATTGGTATGGCAGCAGTAGTTCTCGATAAAGTATTTCACACGCCAGAGCTAAGGCATCAAGGAGAAAACGGTGCCCAATAAAGAATTCTCTTTTGTATAAAATTATTATGGATAAATTCCCAAGTAAGGGCAACCGGGATTGAATTAAAATCATCTGGTTATGCATAAAGGAGAGCATTGGGGGAATGATTACCATAAGAAAAGAAGAAAATGTAGAAGAGTTATGGAAATTATATTTACAAACCGGAGATGCTGAGTATCGCGAAAGGCTTATTAATCATTATCTTTATTTGGTTAAAATTGCCCTAGGACGGTTTATATACAATCTTCCTTCATTCATCGAAAGAGATGATTTAGAAGGTTATGGCATTATTGGTCTTATGCAAGCTTTTGAACGTTATCAACCTGAAAAAGGTTTAAAGTTTGAAACCTATGCTTTGTCTCGAATTCGTGGAGCAGCACTAGATTATCTTCGTAGTTTAGACCCAATGACTCGGGGTCAAAGAAAAAAATTTAAAGAAGTAATGGCAACCTGGTACCAGCTTCAATCAGAAAAAGGGAAGGAACCAACCTTAGAAGAGATATCCAACGAGATGGGTATTTCAGTTCAAGATATAAGCTGGATTATTGAGCAAAATCGAACTGGAATATTCTTTTCATTAGACCAGGAAAAAGGTGAAGAAGGGCGAGAGTTAGGTGATGATATTGCCGATGAACGGGCTGATGTTAATCCTCAAGATATTCTTGAAAATAGAGAACTACTGGAATTCTTAGGGAAGAAAATTGATGAGTTGCCTGACAGAGAAAAGTTTTGTATTTCTTTGTATTATTATGAAGGCTTGACTTTAAAAGAAATCGGTCGAGTTTTGGGAGTAGGCGAACCCAGAGTTTCTCAAATTCTATCACAGACTATACTCAAACTTCGATCAAAAATGAACAGCTGGGGAGAGCACCGAAGAGATCCCTAGGTTTTTATTTACAGGAAGATGGTTATTTTTAGCAATAAAAAGTTGAGTTAAGAAAAGAAAGATGGTATACTTCTTAGCTGCAGAATGCCGATTTTTAAAAATTCGGAGAGGTGGCCGAGTGGCTGAAGGCAGTCGCCTGCTAAGCGATTAGGCGGTCTTAAACCCGTCTCGTGGGTTCGAATCCCACCCTCTCCGCCAGTTCAAATAAGGGTGTTCCTTTGCAAGATCTGCCCGTTGTAACGCTGCCACAAGTAAATTATGAGAAAATTTGGTAGCCCCAACTTATTTAATTAAAAATAAATACTCGGAGATTTTTTATTCTTAAACATAATCTTTTTTGTTTCAGGAAGAAGTAGCAACAATAAACATCTCATAATAGGGGGAAGAATTATTAAATAAGTAAGGAATTGTTATTTACTCTGTTGAACGTGGTGGAGACATTACTTATCATGGACCGGGTCAATTTGTCACCTGCCCTATAGTCAATTTGAATTTTTAGAGAAAAGATGTTCATCTTTTACTTTTAAAATTGAAAAGAAACTATTATTCGTTTTTAAACCGATTTCATTTATCAACTTTTTGTTTGCCTTTCAAGGCTAGAGTGTGGGCAAGCCCTGGTAAAACCAGAAAAAATTACCACGATCGGTGTCATAATGAAAAAATGGTTTAGACTCAAGGTACCAAAGCTTTGTTTGGTGAAATGAAATTGAAGGAGAAACAAACAATCTATCTTTGATTATTTTCTGGAAAATAGCCCCACTAAACCTTTTTGAATTAAAAAAACCTTGGTCACCACACGTTCTTTAGCTTTATTGTATGTGAAAATATTCTTACTAAGGTATAATGAAAGAACGAGCAAGAGTTATTCTGCAATTCATTTGGAGAGAGTGGTTCATGAGTTTATTTTTTATTTTAATACTAATAATAATACTGTTTCTTTTTTTCTGGTGGATTTTCCCCCTATTTTTTAATGGAATTCCCTGGCAACCAACTGATATGAAAAGAGTTAAACGTATGTTGGAAATGGCAAAACTTAAACCCGATGAAACTCTTTATGATTTAGGTTGTGGAGATGGGAGAATTCTTATTTATGCCGCTCAAAACTACCGTGCCAAAGCAGTAGGTATAGAAATTAATCCCTGGCTCTTTGCTTTGTCTTGGGTTCGAGTTTTTTTTCTGGGTTTACATCACCGGGTTAAGGTCGAGTTAAAAAATATTCATGATGTATCGTTACAAAATGCCGATGTCGTGACCATCTTTCTGTTTCAAAACGTAAATGATTTATTAAAAGATAAGTTCCTAAAAGAACTTAAACCGGGAGCTAGAATTGTTTCATATGTATGGATATTAAAAGACTGGAACCCAGACCTGGTAGACCAGGAATATCGTCTTTTTAAGTACACTCGAAAATGACATTCAGAAGTAGATGATTTTTGAAAAACATATATTAGATGAATATTTTAAACTTTCCCAATTAATAAATCAAAACATTAAGTTCGAAAATATGGTTGGGAATCATTGGCTTAAACTTTTGATTATTTGGGAGACACTTAAAATGACTACATTAGATGAAATAGCCCAAAGAGCCGGTGTATCAAAAAGCACCGTATCAAATGTTTTAAATAATAGGGATGAAAGAGTGAGTGCCCAAACAAAAGTACGAGTAGAACAAGTCATAGATGAATTAGGATATCAGTTTCATCGGACAAAGAAGGGACGTACTTTTTCAAAATTGAATATTATCAATGTTCTTTACCCCCATTCCTTGCGCCGATTTTTAGGTTTTCCCTTATACCAAGAAATACTTGAAGGAATTGCTTTTGCTGCTCAACAATTAAATTATCAGATAATAATTGCTACTTCGGGACAGGATTTTCATCCAACCACGATATATGATGAAATGCTCAACACCGATTTGGGAGATGGATATCTTATTTTAGAACTACTTAAAAGAGATAGTCGTTTAAAGCGTTTTACCCAAGGCATTAAACCATTTGTAACGATAGGAAAGCCAGAAATTCAAGATACTCGAGGAGTAAGTTGGGTTTCTATAGATGTGACTGCCATGGTGGAAAAAGCAGTTCGTAAACTTATAAATGATGGCCATCAGCATATAGCTTTTTTAGGATTAGAGGATAAAAGGATTATAACCCTTCAAGCTCAAAGAGGTTTTGAAAGAGCCTTAGATAAAGAGAAGATCACTAAAAGAGATATGACTATATTACATCTGGAACCAGATCAATATCGAACCGAGTCAGTAGTAAAAAACTTCTTAAAAAAAAGCTCGGATATTACAGCTTTTTTTACAGAAAGCCAAATTTTAGCCGAAGGGGTAATTAGGGCTGCAAAAAAACTTGGCAGAAGTATCCCAGGTGATTTATCAATAATGAGTATGCTGGAAAATCAGGCTTCGAATTTTGTTGAGCCATCTCTTTCTGGAATAGACTGGAAAGCCAAAGACTTAGGAGAACAAGCAGTTATGCTTTTGGTTAAAATAATTGAAGGACGAGAAAATGGCAATTCCGGTCGAACAATTACTTCTGAATTAATTATTCGGGAATCTTGTGGAATTAAAATATAAAAGATTTGATTATAAAAACATTTTTTATTAGACAGGGAGAATTATTAATCTCCCTGTCTAATTATCAAGTGGACATTCTTTCTTTGACAAGATTCATCAAGCCTCCACGAGCAATAATCTCTTGAATAAAAGGAGGGAAGGGTTGGGCTTGGTAGATTTTATTTTGAGTTAAGTTGGTAATAGTCCCCCTTTGAATATCAATATCGATCTCATCCTCTGAGAGTAAGCGTATTTTAGCTTCTTCCAGTTCTAATATGGGAAGCCCAATGTTGATTGCGTTTCGATAAAAAATTCTTGCAAAAGAAGAAGCAATAATTGCCTTTATTCCCGATCCCTTAATGGCTAGAGGAGCATGCTCGCGGGAAGAACCACAACCAAAGTTTTTCCCTGCGACGATTATTGAGTTGTTATCCAGTTTCTTTTGAAAATCCGGATCTAAGTCTTCCATACAATGCTTTGCCAACTCTAAAGGATCAGTTGCAGTTAGGTACCGAGCTGGGATAATAACATCAGTGTCAACATTATCACCGTATTGGATAACCTTTCCTTTTATAATCATAAAATCAACTCCAACATAGAAATGTAAGTTTTAAAGAACTGCCTGATTTCAGGTGATTAAATACTCTTTTTAGTTATTTGAAAAATTCTTTTTATCTAATTCAATAATCATGAAAGCTGGTCGGGATTGGTGATATAGCCAGCGATGGCTGAGCTGGCAGCAATATAGGGATTTGCTAAGTATACTTCGCTCTTGGTGTGTCCCATTCTCCCAACGAAATTACGATTAGTGGTTGAGATGCAACGTTCTCCCTCAGCTAATACACCTAAATGCCCACCAAGGCAGGGACCACAGGAAGGAGGACAAAGAACCGCACCCGATTCAAAAAAGATTTTTACCAAACCCTCCCTTTCTGCTTGTAAAAGAATGGAAGGAGTTCCAGGGAAAATATAGAGCCTAACTCCA
Source organism: Candidatus Atribacteria bacterium ADurb.Bin276 (assembly GCA_002069605.1). Taxonomy (NCBI): domain Bacteria; kingdom Pseudomonadati; phylum Atribacterota; class Atribacteria; order Atribacterales; family Atribacteraceae; genus Atribacter; species Candidatus Atribacter allofermentans. The sequence goes on along the minus strand of MWBQ01000025.1, from coordinate 30,572 downwards.
GGATGGACTTGGCGATTTTTCAAAACTTCAGCAGCCTGCCTTAAGTCTTCAATTCGGCCATTGGTACATGAACCAATAACTGATTGATTAATAGCAATGTGTGGCAATGAAAAAACCGATTTGGTATTCTCGGGAAGATGAGGAAGGGCTACTTGAGGTTCAATTGAAGCAACGTTTACCTCGATAACATCTTTCCATTCCGCGTCTGAATCTGAATGATATATCCTTGGTTTCCTCGATAGAGAAATATTAGACAGCATGGATAAAGTGATGGCATCAGCTTCCATGATGCCATTTTTTGCTCCAGCTTCCACTGCCATATTAGCCATAGTGAACCGTCCATCCATCGACAGAGTGGAGATTCCTGATCCAGTAAATTCCATGCTGCAGTAACGAGCTCCTTCGACTCCTATTTCACCAATGATAAAAAGGATAAAATCCTTTCCGGTAACAAACTGTCCGGGTTGGCCACTATAGATAAATTTAATTGATTCCGGGACTTTAAGCCAGGTTTCTCCTAAAGCCCAAGCAGCTGCAATATCAGTACTCCCCATCCCAGTGGAAAAAGCTCCCAATGCTCCATAGGTACAAGTATGCGAGTCGGCTCCAATAACCAGGTCTCCTGGCAAGACTAATCCTTTTTCTGGGAGGAGAACATGTTCAATGCCTACCGAACCTCCTTCGAAGAAGTTTTTAATCTGATTTTTTTGAGCAAACTCTCTCATTAATTTTAAATTTTGGGCGGAAGCAATATCTTTGGCAGGAGTATTATGATCGGCAACCAATACAACCTTGTCCGGATTAAATACTGAATCAATACGATATTTATATAGTTCCTTTATGCTCAGTGGAGCGGTGATATCGTTAGCAAGAGCAAGATCTATAGAAACCTGTACTAACTCACCCGCCGATACCTTTTCTTTGCCGCTATGAGCAGCAATTATCTTTTCGGTAATTGTCATTCCCATGGGTAACGCTCCTGTTATAAAAATTATTATCAAGGACGGTGAATCTTTTTAAAAGATTCACCGTCCTAAGAAATTCAAAAAATATTTATGGTTCCTGTTGGATTTATAAGTGGGTCTGAGGATTCAGTTTTTTCTGTTGAGTCATTTTGTTTATAGCCGACAGATAAGCAATGACACTGGCAACTACAACATCCTGATGAGAGCCTCTCCCAACATAGACGGTATCGTCAGTGAAAATTCGAACCACAACTTCTCCTAATGCTTCGGTTCCTCCCGATATCGACTGGAGGGTAAAGTTCACTAAATTTGAAGAAAGTCCAACCATCTGACCAATTGCTTTATAGGCAGCATCAACTGGACCAACACCAGTAGCTACTCCCTGTAAGGTTGAGCCATTTTCGTGGACGAGCCTTACCGTTGCGGTTGGTAAGATGTTATTACCACAGCAAACATGAACAAAATCCAAGCGGTAAACTTCTTCGGTTCGAGTGGCCTCATCAGCAGCAATAAATTGAAGATCTGCTTCGGCAATCTGCTTTTTCTGATCAGCTAAAGCCTTAAAGCGCTCGAAAGCTTGATTGAGTTCTTCTTCGGAAAGATGATATCCGAGTTCCTCTAGCTTATTGTTAAAAGCGTGCCGGCCAGAATGTTTTCCCAGCACCAAGACTTTTTCCTCGCGCCCGATTAATTTAGCATCCATGATTTCATAAGTACTTTTTTCTTTCAATACTCCATCTTGATGGATACCTGATTCATGGGCAAAGGCATTTTGACCAACTACTGCTTTATTGGGTTGGACTAGCATGCCAGTAAGTTGGCTGATCAAGCGACTGGTTCGATAAATTTCAGAATAATTAATTCCGGTCTCAGTTTGATAGAAATCCTTACGAACATGTAAACCCATAACAATTTCTTCCAAAGAAGCATTTCCTGCTCGTTCTCCAATTCCGTTGATGGTACATTCAATTTGACCGGCACCACCCAACATAGCCGAAAGAGAATTTGAAACCGCTAAACCCAGATCATTATGGCAGTGAACGCTCACTATTACCTTTTCTATCCCATCAGTGTGTTTATAAAGATGCTGAATTAAAGCTTTCATCTCTTCAGGAGTAGTATACCCAACCGTATCGGGTACGTTTAAAACCATTGCTCCGGCTTTTATTACTGCCGAGTATACTTGGCAAAGATAATCCCAGTCAGAACGAGTTGCATCTTCAGCTGAAAACTCAACTTCGCCCACATAATTTCGAGCACGTTTAACTGCCCAAACTGCTTGCTCCAGAGCTTGCTCGCGACTCATTCGAAGCTTATATTTGAGGTGGATATCGGAAGTTGCAATAAAAGTATGAATGGCAGGTCGCTCAGAAAAACGCACTGATTCCCAAGCAATATCGATGTCCTTTTCTTTGGAACGAGCTAAAGAACTAATGATTGGTCCTTTTACTTCTTGGGCTATGCTTTTAACTGCCAGTGCGTCACCAGAAGAAGCAACGGCAAAACCCGCCTCAATAACATCAACATTGAGACGGGCTAATTGTCTGGCAATTTCTAATTTTTCTTGAACGTTTAATGATACTCCTGGGGATTGTTCCCCATCTCTTAGCGTGGTGTCAAGTATTCGAACTTTTTTCACGCTGTTTCCCTCCCTGTTATTTTTTTAACCAGGGCATCATATCACGCAGCTGTTTTCCCACTTTTTCAATAGTGTGCTGAAAGTCTTTTTCTCTTAAAGCGTGATAGGTTGGTCGGTTAGCCTGGTTTTCTAAGATCCATTCCCGAGCAAAACTCCCGTTTTGTATTTCAGTTAAAATCTTTTTCATTTCTATTTTGGTTTCTTGATTAATGACTCTTGGGCCACGGGTCAAATCACCAAATTCGGCGGTGTCACTCACGACCTGACGCATTAAACTTAGGCCTCCCTCATACACTAAATCAACAATTAACTTCATCTCATGAAGACACTCAAAGTAAGCGACTTCGGGTTGATATCCAGCTTCCAAAAGGGTTTCAAAGCCAGCTTTGATTAATGCGGTTAAACCTCCGCATAAAACCGCTTGTTCACCAAAGAGATCGGTTTCAGTTTCTTCTTCGAAGGTGGTTTCTAAAACCCCTGCTCGGGTAGCTCCGATTCCACGAGCATAAGCCAAGGCGAGTTCTTTGGCTTTACCTGAAGCATTTTGGTAAACGGCAATCAAAGAAGGAACCCCTTTACCTTCTTGATACATTCTTCTTACCAAATCGCCTGGACCCTTGGGCGCTACCATGATAACATCGACCGAAGGCGGTGGAACGATTTGGTGGAAATGAATGTTAAAACCATGTGAGAACATCAAGGCTTTCCCGGATGAGAGATTTTTTGCTATCGACTGTTGATATACCATCGGTTGAAATTGATCTGGTACCAACATCTGTATAATATCTCCTTTTTGAGTTGCTTCTTCGGCAGAAACTGGAGAAAATCCAACCTTTTTCGCTTTTTCATAACCGGGAGTACCCGGTAACTCAGCAATGATGACCTCGATTCCACTATCTCTAAGATTTTGACCTTGTGCGCTTCCTTGGCTTCCAAATCCGATAATTGATACTTTTTTTCCTTGTAACAATTCCAATTGAGCGTCTTGATCATAAAAAATTCGAGCCATAATGTGAACCTCCCTAAAGTATAAATTGATTAAATTTTATAAGATTTTTAGAGAATTATAAGGATTGACCCCCCCGAGCTAAGGCAATCTTACCGGTTCGAGTCATTTCGATGATTCCGTATTTTTTCATGAGTTGTTTAAGGGCGTCTATTTTATCTGATGTTCCAGTGACTTCAATGAGAAGGCTTTTTTCGCTAACATCAACGATTCTCGCACGAAAAATTTCAGCGGTTTGCACAATTTCTCCGCGAAGATTGGAAGGAGCATTCACTTTAATCAGCGAAAGTTCACGATCAACATAACTAATCTCAGTAAAATCACCAACCTTGATTACTTCTATTAATTTGTAGAGCTGTTTGGTGATTTGTTCAAGAATGTCTTCATCACCACGTACCACTAAGGTGATTCGTGAAACATCAGGGTCCTGGGTATGACCGACGGCAAGACTTTCGATATTGTATCCCCGCCTGGCGAAAAGGGACGCCACTCGTGCCAGAACCCGTGGTTTATTTTCCACCAGAACCGATATTATATGTTGCATGGCACATCTCCTTATCAAAATTATTCTAAAATCATTTCATCTAATGATTTTCCCGGAGGCACAAAAGGATACACATTCGTTTCTTTACTGATACGACAATCAACAAGAACCGGATGATCTTTAACTTCCAGAACTCTTGGTACGGCTCTGTCGAGTTCCTCTTGATTTTGAACCGGGATGCCTTCAGCACCAAAAGCTTGAGCCAGGTTGGCAAGGTCAGGATTGATAATATGAGTTGATGAATATCGACAATCAAAAAAGCATTCCTGCCACTGTCTTACCATGCCAAGATAATTATTGTTCAAAACGAAAATTTTAAGAGGAAGACAGTTATTGACCGCGGTAACCAGTTCTTGAATTTTCATCATGATACTTCCGTCACCACTAAATAGAATAACCGTCTGATCAGGATTGCCGATTTGAGCACCAATTGCTGCTGGAAGACCAAATCCCATAGTTCCAAGACCACCCGAGCTGGCCCATCTGCGAGGTCGATGACAGAGAAAATGTTTTGCTGCCCACATTTGATGTTGGCCAACATCGGTAACCAAAATGGCATCACCCTGGGTAGCTTGATAAACCGATTCGATGATGGTCTGGGCTACCAGTTCATTGTTGGCGGGTGGTTTTGGTGTATACTCTTTTTTCCATTTTTCAATGGTTTCTAACCACTCATCATGTTTTTTGGGTTCGGTTCTTTTATTGAGCTCATTTAAAACATTTCGGGCATCTCCAACAATGGGTATATTAATCTTGACATTTTTACCAATTTCAGCAGGATCAATATCAATATGAACGATCTTAGCCCGATTGGCAAAGGTGGTGGTATTTCCGGTAACTCGATCATCAAAGCGGGCACCAACGGCAATTAAAAGATCGCAATTCATAATAGCCTTATTGGCATGGTAAGAACCATGCATTCCAAGCCATCCTAATGAAAGTCGATGATCCTCGGGAATGGCTCCTTTTGCCATAAGGGTATAGGTAACAGGAATGTCGGTTTTTTCAACAACCTCAAGAAGAATATCTGATGCCCCAGAAGCAATAACACCACCACCGACATAAAAGAGAGGCCTTGTTGCCTCCTTTATGGCCTGAGCGGTCATGTTGATCTGGTTAAAGTGACCACGATATGTAGGTTTATAACCGGGGATTTCTAATTTTTCTGGATAGTTAAAATCAATCTCGGCAATCTGAACGTCTTTTGGAATATCGATTAGGACTGGTCCAGGACGACCGGTAGAAGCAATTAAAAAAGCCTCCCTAATAATCAATGGGAGATCGTGGATACTTTTTATTAAAAAGTTATGCTTGGTGATCGGCATGGTAATGCCAGTTGTATCAGCTTCCTGAAAAGCATCTTTTCCAATAAGACGGGTAGGCACCTGTCCGGTAATGGCAACGATAGGAATCGAGTCCATATAGGCATTGGCTAAGCCTGTGACCAGATTAGTAGCTCCTGGTCCAGAAGTTGCCATGCAAACACCTACTTTACCAGTGGTCCGGGCATAGCCATCGGCAGCATGAACCGCTCCTTGTTCATGACGCACTAAGATATGTTTTATATCAGAAAATTCATAAAGGGCATCATAGATATCAATTACTTGACCTCCAGGATAGCCAAATACGGTAGTAACTCCCTCTTTTTTCAAGAGTTCGATTAAAATTTGAGCACCCTTCATTTTCAATGCATTCACCTCACAATCACTTCATAGCCGCCCCTTGGTTCGTGGGCAGGGCTCTTTCAATATAGCGGCCGAGAAGGCCGTGGGTATATTTGGGTGGTGGGAGAACCAATTGTTCTTGACGTTTTTGTTTCTCTTCATCATTTATAAATAATTCTAATTTTCTAGATGGAATATCGATGAGAATTTCGTCACCGTCCTTGACCAGTGCAATCGGTCCCCGGTCATAGGCCTCAGGGGCAATATGGCCAATGCAGGGTCCTCGAGTTCCGCCGGAAAAACGACCATCGGTAACCAAGGCGACATCATGGCTTAAGCCCATTCCAACTATGGCCGAGGTTGGAGCCAACATCTCTCTCATCCCTGGACCTCCCTTTGGTCCTTCGTAGCGGATCACGATTACGCTCCCTTTCGAGATTTTCCCTTTAGTAATTTTTTCCATAGCCTCTTCTTCGCTATTAAAACAGACTGCTTTGCCTCGAAAAATTTTCATATCTTGACTAACACCAGATTGTTTAACAACCGCTCCTTCAGGAGCTAAGGAACCCCTTAGAATTGCAATGCCACCCTCTTGGGAATGAGGATTTTCCCGAGGTCGAATAACCTCATGGTCAACATACTGGACAGAGTCTTGTATTTCTCTAACCGAAACGCCACTCACTGTAGGATTATCTTCAATTAAATCTCCGAGAATTTTTTCAACGGCAGGAATCCCTCCAGCAAAGTGAAGATCTTCCATAAACAGTTCACCCGCAGGACGAAGGAGTACTAAATGGGGAACCTTCAAAGAAAGCTGGTTAAAAATGTCAAGATTGATTTCATTCAAACCTAACTCATTGGCCAAAGCTAATAAATGAAGGACGGTGTTAGTAGAACCACCCAAAGCTAAATCCATTGTTATAGCATTTCTAAGTGATGCAGAGTTGAGAATCATCCGTGGGGTTAAATTTTGCTTTATCAATTGAACAATTTGTTTGCCGCTTTCATAACTAATTCTTCGTTTTTCTGCTAATACCGCTGGTGCAGTTCCACAACCAGGTAGACTCATTCCCATGGTTTCAGTCAGACATGCCATGGTATTAGCAGTATAAAGTCCCTGACAAGATCCTCCACCGGGACAAGCTTCAGCTTCTAAGGCATTTAATTCTTTTTCACTCAATAGACCGGCATGATATTTTCCAACTGCTTCAAAGGTGTCTCGAACAAAGGAAAGCTTTCTTCCTTGGTAACGACCGGAAAGCATAGGTCCAGCTGTTACAACTAAAGCAGGTATGTTTAAGCGAGCTGCTGCTATAAGCATTCCTGGAGTAATTTTATCGCAGTTGGTGAGTAGTACTAAACCATCAAGGGCATGTCCCGTGGCAACTGCCTCAATGCTATCAGCAACTACATCGCGGCTGGGTAAAGAATACCGCATGCCTTCATGACCCATAGAAATGCCATCACATATTCCTGGAATTCCAAAAATAAATGGAGTTCCTCCTCCTGCTTCAATGCCTCTTTCGATAAAGCGCTCTAATTCACGCATATGGATATGTCCAGGAACTAAATCAGAATAGGAACTGGCTATTCCAACAAAAGGTCTTTCCATTGCAGAGCGTGATATTCCAGTAGAAAATAGTAAGGAACGATGCGGACAACGATCGGGTCCGTTTTTAACTAATTCACTTTTCATAAAATTCCTCCTTCATAATTTATTGTGGCAATCTATAAAGACTTTGAATAATAGTAGAAGTCAGGATAACAAAAAACCCCTCGTCCTCACAGGGACGAGGGGTTCTAAGAACTTCCCCGCGGTACCACCCGATTTGCCAACATATCAGCCAACTCATTACAGGTACGGGTAATTTTACCTATACCATCCTCTATAACGGGAGTTCCCGACCCGGCTTAATAGATACTCGTTCAGCCTGTAACTCCAGGGTGAGTTTCGGTATTTAAGCGGGTGCTTACTTTCAGCAAGTGGTAAGCTCTCTGTGACCCCTTCGATACCTACTGAGCCCCTTCATAGTTTTTAACAGCCCGATTATTATTGAAAAGATTCCAGGCCATACTATAAAAGTAGCAGAAATATACCACACTCAAACTAAAATTGCAAGAAAACATAAAAAATTTAATAAAACAAAAGAAGATAGATAGTTCCTTCTCTCTTGGTGGGAAGAGGCGAGGATACCGGTGAAATAAAATATTTACTATTCATTACTCATAATTCGCTTCTCACTGTATTTTCAAAACAGATATTTAAATATTTTTCCTTTATTTACCCAAGGAAATTTCTTTTTAAAAAGCTCCAGTATATATTGAAGTTCTGGATAATAAGAATTATAATTGTTGATGAGAATGATTATCATTATAAGTTGGTTGAGAGATGTTTTATAAAGAATGGCAAAAGACTTTATGGAAAAATAAAATAAAACTCACTTCCTGTCGACAAGCCATAATTAGGGTATTTGAAGAAAATCGAAAGCATCTTTCTGCTGAAGAAGTTCATGAATATCTTAAAAAAGGGGACCAAAAAGCAGGGATAGCTACAGTTTATCGTAATCTTGATTTGTTAACCAGAATTGGAATTTTACATCGAGTTAATTTTGGGGACGGTAAAGATCATTTTGAAATTACCCATAAACCCATTCATCACCATCATTTGGTCTGTAACAAATGTGGGAAAGTGGTTGATTATAGTGAGATTATGGGAGAAAGTGAGTTTGTTTCTTATCTAGAAAAAGAATTAACCAATCGATATGAATTTAAAATTGAGTCTCACCAAATTTATTTTTATGGACTCTGTGATAAATGTCGACGAGATTTAATTAAAGGGGATGGTTTTTTTGATCCTAAAACGAAGCATAGCTCCTAAATCAGCTGATTCAAATTATTCCTTAATTGACATGCTTCCTGGTCAAATCGGAACAATAACTGAGATTGATCATGGCCATGGGTTGGTGAGAAAACTTTGTTCAATGGGCATAGTACCCGGGAAAAAAATAATGAAAGTAAGCCAAATTTTAGTTGGTGGACCAATTGTAATTCGTATTGATGATCATGACCTTGCCTTGGGGCGTGGGATTGCAAGTCGGATTAAAGTTAGAATGGAAATATGAAAAAAGTTGTCTTAGCAGGGAACCCAAATGTCGGGAAAAGCGTTTTTTTTACCCGATTAAGCGGTATATATGCGGTTTCATCAAATTATCCTGGAACAACAGTTGAAATTTCTCGGAGTCAAATAAGTCGCGATGGAGTAAAATTTGAGTTGATTGATGCTCCTGGAACATACGCTTTGGAAGCCGATGCGGAAGCGGAAAAAATTGCCGGAAAGCTGATTGATGAAGCTGATATAGTTGTTAATGTAATTGATGCTGGTAACCTCGAGCGAAACCTTTACCTTACTTTTGAGCTTTTAGAAAAAAAGAAACCGATGGTGATTGCTCTTAATATGTGGGATGAGGTTCAGCGAAGGGGAGTCAGAATAGACATCCAAGCTCTTTCGCATATTTTAGGCATACCGGTTATTCCAGTAGTTGCTACTACTGGAGAAGGCATGAAGAAGCTCATTCAGACTCTTGACCATGCTCGAGTACCAATTATTGTGCCGAGTTCACACCAGGAACGTTGGCATGAAATTGGTCAAGTTATTCAAGCTGTGCAATCTTTTTCTTACCACAAGCCTACCTGGGTTGATCGTTTAAAGGAAGCCACCCTGTTACCGGTCAGTGGATTTCTCATTGGTTTAGGGGTTTTATATGGAGTATTTTGGGTAGTTCGGTTTATTGGTGAAGGACTGATCAACTATATTCTTGACCCACTTTTTTATCGATTTTACTATCCTCTCTTATTGGGTCTTGATAGGCATTTATCTTTTTCTCCTTTTTTAAGAACTATTTTAATCGGACATCTGGTTGACGGAAAAATCGATTTTGAACAATCACTCGGCTTGCTTTCTACGGGAATATACGTTGAATTGGGAGTTGTTCTTCCCTATATTATTTCCTTTTATTTTATTCTCGGGTTATTGGAAGATACCGGATACCTTCCTCGTTTAGCGGTTTTGTTGGATGGATTTTTTCACCGAATTGGTTTACACGGTTATGCCATAGTTCCTACTTTGTTAGGTTTGGGATGCAATGTACCAGGAATAATGTCTACTAGAATATTAGAAAGCAAAACCGAACGATTTATAATATCAGTTTTGATTTCGATTGCTGTTCCCTGTGCTTCACAACAAGCCTTGATTTTTGGGGTTTTGGGGAAACACGGCACCATGCCGGTCATGTTGGTTTATTTCATCCTTCTCTTAGTATGGATTATCTTGGGGGTTATATTAAAATACGCTGTAAAAGGATATCGTCCAGCTCTTATTCTGGAAATACCTCCTTACCGTTTCCCCTATTGGAAAACTCTTCTTCCTAAATTGTGGCTTCGAGTGAAAGGGTTTTTAAAAGAAGCTCTTCCGATCGTTTCTTTGGGAATTCTGGCGGTTAATCTTCTATTTATGACCAATCTTTTCCCCTATATTGCGCAAGCTATCGGTCCTTTTTTCCAAAAATATTTAGGTCTTCCCAGTGAGGTTTCCTTGGTATTGGTGCTTGGTTTTCTTCGGAAAGATATAGCCATGGGCTTGCTCGCTCCCTTACAACTCACAGTAAAACAATTGGTCATCTCTTCGGTGATATTAGCTATGTTTTTTCCCTGTGTGGCAACTTTTATGGTAATTTTAAAAGAACTTGGAGCGAAAAAACTGATTCAAGGTACTATAATTATGCTTTTTGCATCTATTCTTACTGGATTAATCTTGAATTTGGTTTTATAATTTGACAACAATGAAAAGAATAAGATTTATCTTTACTTCCCCTTTATTGAGTCTCAAGTAAAGATTGAAAATTTTGAGAATAGAAGGGGTTGTTTAATGTGAGTGAAGAATTCATTCTTGTTTTGCAGCAGTTTTCTAATCCGGTTTTAGATGTTCTCTTTCGGTTTTTTTCCTTTTTAGGATCGGAATTATTTTACTTGTTTTTTCTCTCTTTCGTCTATTTATGCTTGAACAAGAAGATGGCCATCCAACTTGGTATTGTAATATTTTTTTCAATGTATATTAATTTTACTTTAAAGGAATTTTTCAATCTTCCTCGTCCTCAACACCCAGGACTACGGATTTTAGAAAATCCCGAAGGAAAATCTTTTCCTAGTGGCCATGCTCAATCGGTTGCAACTGTTACCTTTTTTTTAGCTTGGTCCTATCCCAAGAATATTTATTTCCTTTTAGCGATTATTATTAGTTCTTTTGTTGCGATTTCTCGGATTTACTTAGGGGTTCACTATCCACGTGATGTTATTGTTGGTGCAGTTTTAGGATTTATAATCGCTCTTTTTTTCTGGTATTTATTTCATCGGTTTGAGAGATTAAAGTTGAAATTTATGCCAGCAAGAGCCATTTTCTTGAGCTTGCTGGTGGGAGGGTTACTCTACCATTTTTCTTTCGACCCTTTATCAGCCCGGGTTGCCGGATCCCTTGGTGGAATTTTTTGTGGAACAATTCTCGAAAAAACTCTAATCAATTTTGTTTTACCATTGAACTTTAAGACTCGCTTAGCGCATTATGGATTAGGTATGGTTATGGTGATTGTTCTTTACCTTGGAATGAAAGTCGTTTTTCCGGTCTCGCTCTGGGCTTATTTTTTGCGATACTTTATTCTTAATTTTTGGATTGTTTTCATCACACCTTTGATTTTTTATAAGGTTTTGAAAAATAAGAAAAATTAAATCATTGTAACGATAAGGATTATATGAAAATCGAGGTAATAAAATCAAAGCTTAAGAAAAATGTTTTCAGCTGCATTCTAAGTTTGTATGGTTTTTATTAAACCTATCTTATAAACTATACCTGGATATCGACCCACAACTAAAGATTAAAAAACAATTTAAAAAAGAGAAAAAAGGTAGATTGCTTTTATTTTCCCGATCATCCAATATCATGAAGTAGCATGAAGGCCTATCCTGAAAATCCACGGGCATGATAAATCAAGCCCCTACCAAAGAATATAAAATTGTAGGGGCACAATGTATTGTGCCCATTCTTTAATTAATGTAGCGGCATGCCATGATGTCGAATCCTTGGTTTTCATTTTCATATGGTGCCACAAAAGTGGCATGAAGGCCTATCCTGTAAATACAAAAATGAGTGAAAAGTGATCAAATAAAAATGAGAAATGCCCACCCCCCATTAATGGGTGAATGAATTGATACAATTGTTTTATTCAACTCAATACCACAACACGGCGAAATTCAGCTCCCAAGGGGAGGTGGGCGCCGTTCTATTTTGGATGGTTATCCTGAGAATTAGAAATAGAAATATTATTAAAAGAAGAGGTTGCCATGTCGCTATGCTCCTAGTAAAGACGGTTTTAAGAAAAGTATTTTTATTATCATCTGGTGCTGTAAAGCGGTAAGAGGATCTATCAAAAATTAAAGGAGGAATAGAAAAGTGAATTCAGTTGAAAAAATTGAAAGTGAACTTGATAATTTTAATTTTTCTGATAGAAAAAGAGCATTTTTAGAACTTAAGGCGCTGGCTGATCAGAAAAAGATTCTATTGCCCGATCCTTCCCCAAAAGTAAACCTCCATTTTCATACCTTTTTTTCCTTTAACGCTTATGGCTATTCTCCTTTGCATATTATCTGGCGGGCTCGAAAAGAAGGATTGTTAATGGCTGGCAGTGTTGATTTTGATGTTTTGGATGCAATGGAAGAATTCCTTTGGGGTGGGTTTGAAGTAAATTTACCAGTATCTAGTGGTATTGAAACTCGAGTGTATCTCCCTGAGTTTCACGATCGGGAATTGAGTTCTCCCAAAGAACCTGGAGTGGCTTATTTCATGGGAAATGGTTTTACTCGACTTCCTGAATCAGAGACAAAAACGGGTAAAACCTTGAGATATTTAAAAGAAACCGCCCAAAAAAGAAACAGAAGTGTTTTAAAAAGGGTGAATTCATACTTGCAACCGGTTGCGATTGACCTGGAAAAAGATGTTCTTCCGTTAACACCATCAGGAAATCCAACCGAGCGCCATTTAGTTATGGCCTATGCCATCAAGGCAGATCAAATATTTTCCGACCGGATAGAACAAGTAAAATTCTGGTCGGAAAAATTAGATATCTCCCCAGAGAAGGTTGAAAATTTTTTGAACCATAAACCTGATTTTTATGATTTTATTCGATCTAAATTAATGAAACATGGAGGTGTCGGATACGTCAAACCCGATGTGGGCGACTTTCCGACTCTCGAGCAGGTAACTGATATGATACTGGATTTGGGAGCGATTCCATCATTTTCTTGGCTTGATGGCACTCGAAGTGGAGAAAAAGATCCAAAAGAATTACTGGATTTCTGTGAAGCGAAAGGTATAGAAACTTTATTTATCGTTCCTGATCGAAATTGGGACCTCCCCGATAAAGAAGAAAGCCACTTAAAGCTTGCCAAGCTCTATGAAATTGTTGAAGAAGCGAAACGGAGAGAAATTCCCATTTTTGTAGGGACAGAATTGAATAAATTTGGTCAAAAATTTGTAGATGAATTCGAATCTCCAGCGCTAACTCCACTGACACCATATTTCATTAGAAGCGCTTGGATGCTTTGGGGCCATATTATTATGGAAAAATCTTCAAAGCGTGGATATACCAGCGAATGGGCAAAAAAGACTTTTCAAGATCGGAAAGTAAGAAATCGATTCTACTATCAAGTTGGTCAAACCGTGCCCGCAGATAGATACCAATTAGAACAAATAGGATCACTTTCATCTGAGGAATTGATAAAACGATGGGCATGATTTTGGTTGTGACTCCCAATCCATGCATTGATAAAACTCTTTTTGTTGAAAGTATTATTCCGAAACCAAAAATTAAGGTGGAAAAAGTTAAAGAAATTGCCGGTGGGAAAGGTTCAAATGTGAGTCGAGTATTGCGTCAGCTCGGCGTTGAAGTTGGGCATTTCGTTCTTTTAGGGGGATATACTGGACAAAGAGTAAAAAGCTTAATAGAGTTAGATGGAGTCTCGGTTTATCCTGCTTGGATTTCTCAATTAACCCGGGTTGTTACGACTATTGTTGATCGAAGCTGGCAACAAGTTGCGTATTTTGAGCCAGGACCGGTTATTTCCCCCCAGGAAATGAATCAAGTATTGTTGACCTTTGAAAAGATTATTCCATCAGTGGAGTTAATTGTGTTTTGTGGGAGTGTTTCTGACCAAAACACTCAAACTATTTATTATCGAATGATTCAGATTGCAAAAAAAAATAGGATAAAAACCATCATCGACAGCCGTGGGGTACCCTTGATTGAAGCCTTAAAAGCCCAGCCTTGGATGGTGAAAATGAATCGTGAAGAAGCGGAAGAAACCTGGGAGAAAAAAATTAATTGTGGCGATGACTTAAACAAATTTTATGAATTTCTCAATAGCAAGGGAGTTGAATATCTAATTCTCACCCTGGGAGAAAAGGGGGCTTGGTTTCGAGGAGAAAGAGTGTCTTGGTCAGGTTATCCCCCAAAAGTGGCCTCAATTAACCCAGTTGGGTCCGGAGATTCTTTTTTAGCAGCATTCATATTTGGTCTTATAAATGGGAAAAAATGGAATGAATGCTTAGGTTTGGGTATTGCCGCAGGAGCTGCTAACGCTCAGACCTGGGATGCTGGTGCGATAACCTGGAATGATATCCAACTTCTTCTGCTCGAAGTGAGAGTTGAAACTGGAAACATTTTTTAGGCAAGGGATCTCATCCTTCATCATTGAATAACAAATTGAAAAAGATGTTCTTGTCTGAATATATTAATTTCTTTTCCTGATCATAAGAGAAGGTTGGAGCAAACCTCAACATTGCTTTGGGATTGATAAATTAAAAAATTTTCTTTTTAAAACGAAACTTTTTAAGGTTTTGCATAATATTATATAAGTATAGAAAAAACGAACCACCTTACGATAATAAATGGGATAAAAGATTTTAAAAAAGATTGAAACAGCAGTTTTAGATTAATTTATTAAAAGTATAAAGAGTCTTTCCCCTCCTTGCATTTATGGGGGGCCGACACTATAATCGGCCCCCCATAAATGTTTTTAAACTGGTTTAAAGCACTTTTTGAATTATTTGGTTTAAGTCAACCAGCTGGAAAGCATGGAGATATTTATCCATGCTTTTTTCTATAGCTGAAATAACAATAATTTCCGCCTGGTAACCATTTTTTATTAAGTTTTGATACAAACATAATCGAGATTTTACGACTTCTGGTAATGACCAGATATAACGACACCCAGTTTTGGTTAACCAGGCTCTCCTTTCGGGAGTTAGCGAGAAAAAATCAGTTCCTATTTCTTCGGTTAAGAGCCATTTTTTCCAACGACCACTTTGGTAGACTGCTTGTTCTAAACTTTCCATTAATTTGGATAATTTAGCAATAGCTCCTTGTCTATTCAAGCGGATTTCAATATTTTCACATTCGAGGAGGGAGTTGTATTCTTCTTCGGTAAATTCAGGACCAACATTTGCACCGCCCATACCTGATAGAGGGTAGTCAATGGGATTTTCAACATAATCAGTATAATGGCCTTTGATAAATGATCCGTAGATTTTAGCTATTTGAACTAATTGTCGGGCTACCTGAGGATCAAAAGTTGTGGTATGAAGATCAGTCCCGACTTTTCCCACGACAAAAATTGGCCACACATCCGATAAACCCCGATTTTGAAGCTGAGTCTTTAAGCCCTTAAGAAAACTTTCAAAAACTGACAAGTCGGCTAACCCCCCATGCACTTCTTCAGTTCCTACTTCATAGGATATTGGGGGAAATTGGTGGCGTCGACGGAAAACCTCAGCGTGTTCAATTAATTCTACTGTTCTGGTAATCACGGTATCGATAGGTATAACTGAACCAGCGGGTAGAGTTTTGTCTACTGTAGGATCTACATGGATGAGGTCATACCCAGCTTCAATAGCAGCCTCGAATGATTTTTTTATCCATTCCATGCATTTTTTTAGAGGCCAGTGTTCTTGACTTTGTATATCTTTAAGCCAAGGACCGCCATGATCGATAGCAATAATGATTGGTCCATTGTAATTAATAGCTTCTGCCTCAAGCTTTACCATTTTTACAAATTCAAACTGATTCATCCCGGTATATCCGCCGTCTAAGTCAACTTGATTGAGAGTAGCGGCAAATTTTATCGGAGCATTAGCCCTTTGGGCTGATCTTAGGGCGGCTTTTATAACAGTTTCAGAATTAGGACAAGCAGCAAATAGCGTCCTTGGAATATTCTCAAAACCGCTTAATTCCATCATTTTTCTCATCAATAGATCACAGGTTGGTATGCCAAGCTTTTTTGCTTGTTCACGGATCTGACTATTGTCGATAGATTTTCGTTCTAGCATAAAAATCCTCCCTTTCTATAATTAACAATTAAATTCTAAAAGAGTTAAACATTTTTAAAACAATTGGTTCTATTGGTTAGTTTATCATTCAATTTGGATCATTGTGCGGATAAAACAATATCTTCTTAATACACTGAACAGAATATCTGTTTAATTTCTTTTTTACAAAGAAGGAAAACAGGTAACGAGTTGATTTTTTTATAAAGATACTGGAAATTATAAGATTAGTTTATATAAATAAGCAAAGCATTGGAGATTGATAAAAACAGTTAATGGTTTAATAAAAGACATCCGAACTCTGGTGTATAATAATCGAATAATTTCTATCGTAGCAATTTTAATTTTTTAGCAACAATAGTATAATAAACTAAGTATATCGAATAACTAATAAAGGTATGGTAATAAGCCATGTGGAATTACACTGAAAAAGTTAAAGATCACTTTCTTCACCCACGTAATGTTGGAGAAATTGAAAATCCTGATGCCGTGGGTATTATTGGGAATATTGTTTGTGGTGATGCTTTAAAAATTACCCTCAAAGTAGATAAGAAAACTCATAAAATAATAGATGCTAAGTTTCAAACTTTTGGATGTGCCTCAGCCATAGCTAGTTCATCAGTTTTAACTGAGTTGTTGAAAGGAAAAACCATTGAAGAAGCCCAAGAAATTAGCAATCAAGATATTGCTGATTACTTGGGAGGTCTTCCTGAAGAGAAAATGCATTGCTCAGTTATGGGCAGGGAAGCTTTAGAAGAAGCCATCAAAAATTATAAAGGGGAAATCCAGCCTATTGAACTTCAAGAAAAAATTGTTTGTAAATGTTTTAATGTTTCAGAAGAAAAAATTCGTAAAGTTGCTCAAGAAAATCATCTAACGACGGTTGAGGAAATTACCAATTTTACCAAAGCCGGAGGCGCATGTGGATCTTGTCTTGGAGAAATTGAAGCTATTCTTAAGGATGTTTGGTCAATTAAAGAACCAATTAAAATTGAAACCAGTTCTCCAAAAAAACTCACCAATTTGCAAAAAATCGCCCTCATCCAAGACATTTTGGAGAGAGAAATTCGACCGAGGCTACAAGCCGATGGAGGTGATATCGAATTGATTGATATTGAGGGAAATAAAGTTATAGTAGGTTTTCGTGCCATGTGTGTATCCTGTCCTATGGGTGGGATAACACTTAAAAGTATCGAAGATAAACTCAGGGAAGTTGTTGGTGAAGAAATTATGGTGGTTGAAGAATGAACACTTTATATTTTGATAATAATGCTACCACTCAGGTTGCCCAAGAAGTATTAGATAGCATGCTTCCTTATTTTCGGGACTATTATGGTAATCCTTCCAGCATGCATACCTTTGGAGGACAGGTCTATCGAAGGATAGAAGAAGCCCGAGAACAAGTCGCATTGCTTATTGGAGCAGAGCCAGATGAAATCATTTTTACCAGTTGTGGAACCGAAAGCGACAATACTGCAATTATGAGCGCTATCGAAACCAATCCAGCAAAAAAACACATTATTACAACCAAAGTTGAACATCCGGCAGTTTTAAACTTCTGTAAAAATTTGGGCCGTAAGGGATATCGAGTAACCTACTTACCGGTTGATAATAAAGGAAGATTAGAAATTGAATCATTTTTGCGGGCTATTGACGATGACCTAGCAATAGTTTCAATTATGTATGCTAATAATGAAACCGGAGTAATTTTTCCCATAGAAAAGATTGGGCATATTCTTAAAGAAAGAAAGGTAGTTTTTCACACTGATGCGGTTCAAATTGTTGGCAAATTACCAGTTAACGTAAAAGACCTTCCAGTTGATATGCTTACACTTTCAGGGCATAAAATCCACGCACCCAAAGGGATTGGAGCTTTATATGTGAGGAAAGGAACCCGGTTTTATCCTTATATAATTGGTGGCCATCAGGAAAACGGACGTCGAGCAGGAACGGAAAACGTTGCTTTCATTATTGGTTTAGGGAAAGCTTGTGAGATCGCAGCAAAAAGTATTCAAAAGGAAATTAACTTCGTTAAAAAACTCAGAGATAAGTTAGAAAAGGGTTTATTAAATAATTGCCCGGATGCCAGTATCAATGGCGACAGAGAAAACCGTCTCCCAAATACATCTAATATTAGTTTTGAGTTCGTTGAAGGAGAAGCTGTCCTTCTCCGATTGAATGAATATGGTATTTGTGCTTCCTCGGGTTCGGCCTGCACATCAGGATCATTAGAACCAAGTCATGTATTACGGGCTATGGGGGTTCGTAACACGGCTATTCATGGCTCAGTGAGGTTTTCTTTGAGTCGGTATAATCAGGAGGAAGAAGTGAATAAGGTTATCGAAGTTATGCCGGGGATTATCAAAGACCTTCGGCTTATTTCTCCTTTCGGCCGGGAAAGACTAATGGGAAAAAGATGTTCTACTTGAAAAGGAAGACAATAAAAAGGGCGATAGATAATATCGCCCTTTTTTTATTTCCAAAATAAACCACAATGACACCGACCATTTTTTTCAACATCCCCCTGGCGGGTGTAAATACAAGGGCAAACATTGTCTTGAACGTTGTCAATTCTACAAGGACAATAGAAATCTCCAAATCGCTGCTGCTTTTTAAGCAAACCTTCCACCAGGGCTTCCTTCATTTCATTGAAATGGTAACCACGGAATCGAGCAAAATTATCCATTCTATGTCTTATTTCATCTTCTAAAGAGATATCCTTAGGTCGCTCTAAAACTATTTGATCTTGTTTTAAAACCATTACTAAGACTGCACCACAGACTGGACAAATGATCCTTTTCCCAGCTTCTTTTGTTTCTTTCAGAATAAAGTTGACCTGGCAGACTGGGCAGAGGATTTTTTCTTGGGCATTCATTTTTCTAAAGCCTCCTTGATACGAAGTTCATCATATCCAACAATGACTTCATCATCAATAACAATAACTGGGAATGCTCGTCGACCAGAAATTTTCTGTACTTCACTTATGGTTTTTTCTTTTTCATCCTCTTTGAGAAGATCCACATCTACTGAATCATAAATAATCTGATGGTTGGTAAAATATTTCTTTGCCATGGTGCAAAAAGGGCAGGTACTCAATGCATACAACATAATTTTTTTCATTTCTTTTGATACCTCCTCTTCTTATTTTCCGCTCATTTCAACTTAATGATAGGCATTGAATGCTATACGAGCTAATTTTTTAATCTTTCTTAAGATATCGACTGAATAATGATAGATGTGTTAAAAAAAGGTTTTACAAAGGAGATTAAATAAACATTTTAAAGAATACACATCACAATGAGTATTCTGTTCGATTTTCATTTCTAATGACAATAAAAGATAAAAGTTCCTTTTAGGAAGTTTTATGATTCTCTTTAAAGATATATAATAAGTGTGATTTATAGCATCATCCTTCCATTAGTTAAATTAGGAACTTCATCCTATTATATCTTAAACTCATCTTTTATTAATTAATTCAAAAAATTTAAAAAAATTATTTAAAAAAGAGATTACATTATTTTATTTGGAGTAAAATATTTTTAGAGAAATTACCATCAGTAGTGCATAAAACCGTTTTTTTATCAGAATTTATGATGTAGCTATAATTGAATGAATATGAGTTAAAGATGGTAAAAACGGGAGGGGAATGTTAATGAGATGTAAAGATTTATTTGTTAAATTTTTAATTTTGAGTTTATTGTTGTTCGTTCTGTTTTCTCAACCTTTTCCTCACAACAGGGATTTGTTCAACTCTTCAGCTTTTGCCCAGGAAATGAATATTCTTTTTCTGCACCATAGCACCGGTCAAGTCATTTGGGAGGGTGGTGTTCCCGATTTAATTGATCAATATAACAACAATCATGGTACGTCATATTTTATCGAAGCCCAAGAATTTCCCAAAGATTATCCTTATGGATGGAGTAATTATCCCTATGACTATTGGAATATCTGGGTTGAACATGCTGGAGAAGAGCCATTTATGGATGAACCGACTCTGGAAATACTCACTCAAGATTACCAAATGATCATTTGGAAACATTGTTTCCCGGTGAGTGATATTGAGGGCAATAGTGGAGAAGCAGACGTGAGTTCCGATGTTAAATCCATTGAAAACTATCAACTTCAATATTTGGCTCTTAAAGAAAAAATATATGAATTTCCTGAAACACTTTTTATTGTTTGGACTGGAGCAGCGCAAGTAAGAGGTGCTACCACAAAAGAGAATGCACAAAGAGCACAGAAATTTTTTAAATGGGTTAAAGAGGAGTGGGATCAGCCCGGAGATAATATTTATATTTGGGATTTTTTTCAGTTAGAAACCGAGGGTGGATTTTACTTAAAAAATCAGTATGCTGCTTCCAGTGATGATTCTCATCCAAATTATGAATTTGCAGAAAGGGTTGCACCCCTGCTCGTTCAAAGGATTGTTGATGTTATTGAGGGAAGAGGTGATGAAGGAAGTTTGACCGGTGAATAAGCTCGGTTCTAAAAATCCTTTTTAAGTTATTGGAAAGAAGCGGAGCTTAGGATTTTTATTCATATCGTAAAGCCGTAATTGGATCAAGCTTACTGGCTCGTCGGGCGGGGAGTATGCCAAAAAACAAACCGACAGCCAGTGAAACTCCAAAAGATATAACAATAGAGCCAAAACTGACGGTAGTAACCCATTGGGTTAAATTTCCAATTATTTTTGCGCCGATTGTTCCAAAAATAATCCCAAGTATTCCTCCCAAACAACTCAGCACTGATGATTCAACCATGAATTGGAAAAGAATATCATTTGGACGAGCTCCGATTGCTTTCCGAAGGCCAATTTCTCGAGTTCTTTCTGTAACCGAAACCAGCATGATATTCATAATTCCGATTCCTCCAACAAGGAGAGAGATGCCAGTTATTGCTCCCAGAAAAAGGGTTATAGTTCCCGTGACCTGATTAATAGTATCAAGAATATCTTGCTGATTCATAATAGTAAACCGGTCAATATCACCTAATTTTCGAAGAAAAAATTTTTCCACTGATTGAGAAATAGTATTCATATCCTCGGCAGAATAGGCTTGAATGGTGATGCTTTGTATATATCTTGAGCCAGTTAATCTTTTTTGAAGGGTTGTGAGAGGAACAAAGATTTGATTTCCCAAATCTTGAGGGCCCATTGATTTCTTTTCCATAACCCCAATCACTTCAAAACTCACTCGACCGATCCTGATTCTATTGCCAATAGCTGTATTGATATCTTCAAAAAGGTCGGTGGCAACAGTGTCGCCAATTACCGCATAATTGTTTAAATTGATATAGTCATAATCACTAAAAAAACGCCCCAGAGAAGGGTTGAAATTGCGAACTGTTGGATAATTGGCAGTTGTTCCAACAATTGATACCGATGTATTATTTCTTCCATAGACAACTGTCTGTCGCAGAGTAGATTCGGCGATAATAGAATGAATGCCTGGAATTGAAGCAGTCTGAAGATCTCTAAAATGCTCAATCTTCAAAATATTCGACATTCCCCTCATCATGATTGGTGCACCTGGCCGTTGCCGCATCGTTCCTCCAACCACAGTTAAGAGATTAGAACCTAAACTTCCGATCTGATCTACTATAGAGGTTCTAACCCCTGTGCCAAGTGATATCATAGAAACAACAGCAGATACACCAATAATAATACCAAGCATGGTAAGAAAGGAGCGAAGCTTATTGGATACCAAACTGGAGATTGAAGTTCTTAAGCTTTCATAGACATTCATGAGGTTACCTTCCTCCACCACCAAAAGGACCCCCCATAGAAACGGGGGGAGTACGTCGGTTTGTTGCCATTGGAAGAGCAAGCTGCTCTCCTGCCTCAATACCATCAATAATTTCTACTTGACTATCATTACGAATTCCAACTTTTACTTCTCTTTCGGTTGGTTCACCTTCTTGATTGGCAATTAGCACAAAACCCTTTCCCTCTTTTTCAATAAGAGCATCGAGAGGAATAATGGTGGCATTCTCTTTATATTGAGTGGTTATTTCTACATCAGCAGTCATTTCTGGACGAATAATGCGATTGGGATTGGGGATAAGAACGGTAGCATCGTAAGTAACTACATTTTCTGTTATTTTTCCCAGAAAAGAGATAGAATCGACCTCTCCATCAAAAGGCTTATCGGGAAGGGCGTCAAGAATCACCCTGGCTTTCATTCCTTCTTTAATACGGGGAACATCAATTTCATTGATAGGGACGACTACTTTCATTGTACTCATATCATCAATAGTTGCAGTTATATTAGTAGTCGTTGCGCTTCCGGTTTGAATAATATCTCCCACTTTGACGTTCATGTCAATCACAGTTCCAGCAATTGGTGATTTTACCAATGATGCTTCTAACTGGTTTTTTATTGATTCTAAACTTGCCTTAATTTCAGAAATATGGGCACGTCTGATTCCGACATCTTCTTTTTTTGGCTGTTCTTTAAGATCATCTAATTTAGCTTTAGAAACATAAACTGCTTGTTCCTTCAGGATAACTTGATCCTCACTTTGTTCTAATTGTTCTTGTGATAATCCTCCTGAAATAAATAATTCCCGATGACGCTCAAGTGTTCGTTGGGCATTTTCCAAAGCTATCAGAGCCTCCTGATAATTGGCTTCGGCTTGTTTAAGGTCTACTTCGCTTGGTTGTTGAAGAAGCTTGTCGAGTTCTGCCTGAGCGGATAGCAGTTGAGATTCAATTTTTTGACGATTAATTTCCAATTCGCGAGTATCCAGCTGGAAAAGGGGTTGATTAATAGTAACTAAATCGCCTGAGTTGACAAAAATTTGAGTAACTTTTTCACCAATTTCTGACTTTACTTCTGCACGAGTAAAGGATTCAACCGTTCCAACTACCGAAATCGAATTGCTGATCTTACCTATTTCTACTGGGATGGTTTTATAGGTAACGGCGTTTTCTTTTTGGCTGGAAGCAACATTATTTTTTAGAAATATAAACCATATTGCAATAAAGGCGACTCCTAAAATAAATAAAGTAATAATTATTTTTCTTCCCTTTTTTGACAAAGGAATTATCCTCCTCAATTAATATCTTAGTAATAAATAATTATAAATCCTTTTAAAAAAGCTGTTTTATTCTAGAGCTTTGAATGAATCGGTTTTTTAAATAATTACAAGGGTTATCTCTGCTAATATTAAAATTAAAAATTGGATGGGAAATTTTTGTGCTTTCTTATGAAAAAAGATGTTGATTGAACTCTTATGTACCCGATTCGATAAATCAACTTCATTTTATATATTGTATTTTTATTTCTTTTTTTATTAAAATGTTCTCTTTTTTCAGTAGAATTTAGTTTTTGTTTAAAAATGAATACTAAAACTTTCAAGGCGAGATTGTCAAGAGTTTGGATGTTGAGCAGGTAAACAATGAACTGATTTTAAAAATATTTTTTAAATTTACTCTTTTACCCCTTGACAGAGAAAAAGAAGAGAATATAATATGAGTATGTTCAGTAAAATACTAATGATGATAAGTGAAGACGAAAGGAGTGAAAGACCATGAACGGATTAACCCTAATGACTTTGAATAGAAAAACGGTTCTGGCTTTGAGTGTGGTTCTTTTAATTGCCCTTTGGAGTGGAGTGGCTTATAGTGCTGATATCGTTACCGTCACCAGTGATAAAAATATCGTTGAGGCTGCTCAAGGGACGGGTATCTTTACCACTCTCTTAGCAGCTGCAAAAACAGCAGGTCTAGCAGATATCTTAGCCAATACCCAAAACATCACGGTATTTGCTCCCAATGATGCCGCCTTTGCTGCCTTACCAGCTGGTTTTGTGGATGGTCTCTTGAAACCAGAAAATCAAGACCTTTTGGTCAAGATTCTTTCCTACCATGTGGTTCCTTTCCGAGTCAATGCCCGAGACTTAGTGAACACCTTAACCCTGCGGACCCTGTTTGATAACTATCCTCTCTACTTGCGAGTGGGAGGAGAGGGAACCGTGAACATCATGAACGGTGCTCCGGGATCGTGTGAAGTCAAGGGAATCGTCGCCGACAAGAACATGATTGAAGCCACCAATGGGAACATCTATGTGATTGATACTGTTCTTACCCCCTGGAAGGCGTGTTCGGTTGATTTGTTGAATTGATAACTCAGTCAGTTGTAGAAAAAAGTACTTTCTAAAAAACCCACCGTTGATAAAACGGTGGGTTTTTTGTTTTAGAAAAACTCCTTGGTCACTCTCTTTCACCAAAGGAAAAAAAATTGAGCTCAAAAGATATTTGCATCATTGCGCTTCCAGTAGTGCCGGTTTTAATTTCTTTCTCTCTTGAGTGGGGATGAAATTGATTATTATATTCTTAATTTTCTCATTATATTTTCAAAATAGACCCTTGTTATTCATTGTGTATTAATTGTTTTAAAGCATTTAAGGCTTGTTCATAATCAGGTGCTTGAGTGGTATCAGGTACGATTTCTATATAACGGATGACGTTTTCCTTGTCAACAATAAAAAGTGCCCGAGTTAATAAGCGCAATTCTTTAATTAATACTCCCCAGTTGGTCCCGAAGGAGGCAAAGCGATAATCAGAAAGGGCTATCACTTTATCAATTCCAGAAGTAGCACAAAATCGGTTAATAGCAAAGGGGAGATCCATGCTGATGTTGATTACTACCACTTCGATTGGGAATGTGGAAGCTTCCTCATTAAAATTATGAATTTGAAGATCACAAACTGGAGTATCCAAGGAGGGTGTAACTGAAATAACCTTAATTTTCCCAGAGAAATCATTAAGATTCATAATTTTCATTTCTTCATCGATTAAAGTAGCTTGAGCAACGACTTGAAAATCTGGAGCAAAATCACCAACCTTAAGTTCGGGTCCGATTAAAGTGATTGGTCCCCCATTTAATGTTACTACCTGATTTCTTTCAGTAATTTCGTTGGTTTGAGTTGTTCCCATAATTGAAAAAGAAAAAAGAAGTAGGGTTATCATTAAGAAAAAAATATATTGTTTCATTTATGTTCCCTTCCTTTCTTAAGCGGATTAATATTCATATTAAACCGTATATCGATTATTTATTCCAAAAATTCTGTATTTTTTAAGATTGAACGATCGAAACGTATTTTTGTAAGCTAAATAAGTAGATCTGAATAAAACTTTTTATCAAATGAGTTGAATTTGTCTTTTATAAGATAAAAAGAACAGGTTATTTTTGAAAAAATTACTGGATAAATTACCAAATTATTAATTGATTCTTTTCTAAGGAATTGGTTTGATGTGAATGTCATAATGTGATATATTAACAGTGAACGATACCGTTAACGTTAATGGTGACTTAGATGAAAAAAAATAATCCCCCAACCATTAGGGAAATTGCACGATTAGTTGGTGTTTCGGCAAACACCGTTTCGAGAGCATTGAACAATAAACCCGATGTAAGTCCCGAAACCAAAAATAACATTATTAAAACCGCTCAGTTTCTAAACTATACTCCTAATGCAATTGCTCGAGCTTTGGTTCAAAGGACAACACGTACTATTGGAATGGTAATGAGTGATATTTCTGATCCTTTTTTTGGAGAAATGGTGAAAGATGCCGAAGTTTTTTTTCGATCCCGTGGATATAACCTTATTCTCTGTAATACCCAGGAGAATTTTGACCAAGAAAAACATTCTATCGAAACTTTAATCAATAAAAGAGTAGATGGGATACTCTTAACGCCGGTGGGGAAAAGTGGGGAAAATACTCAGGAAATTTTAAAAAACCGAATTCCAACAGTTTTATTAGGAAGACATTTTGATAAGCCAATAGCACCAAGTATCACTTCCGATGATGAACGGGGAGGATATTTAGCGACCCGACATCTCCTTGAACTGGGACATCAAGAAATTCTTTTTATTAACGTTTCTCATCATATTTCCAGTGCCCGTGATCGCTTTTGTGGTTACCAAAAAGCTTTAAAGGAATTTGGCTTAGATTACAATGAATCTTTACAGATTCATACTAGCTTTGATTTAGAAGATGCTTACCAGAAAACAAAAGAGTTTTTTTCCCAAACGAGAAAAGCAACAGCTGTCATTGTATTTTGTGATATTTTAGCCATAAGTGTTATGAAGGCGATAATCGATGTAGGTCTATCGATTCCACAAGATATTTCAATAGTAGGATTCGATAATATTAAAATTGGATCACTCCTTCCAATTTCCTTAACCACCATTGACCCAAATAAGAAAAAAATGATTGAAACTGCTTCAGAGTTGCTATTAGAATTCATTCAATCGGATAATGTTAAAGTAGGCAATATATCTATTGAACCAACTTTAACCATTCGGTCATCAACCTTATCTTCTTTTTAATACATTTATGGAATTAATATAAAATTATGTAATTTTAAAAAAAGGGAGGTTGGGGAAGTTGAATGTTATGACAGTTTGTGGTGAGAAAAAAATTGATGATTTAGGTGTTATTCTTCCACATGAACACATATTTATCGATATTAGCAATCAATTTACCGAACCCGTAACCCCATTTGAGAAAAAGTTGGCATATCAGAAGGTTAACATGAATAACCTGGGATATCTTCGCCGAGATCCTTATGTCGTAAAAGATAATTTAATTCTCTCTGAGTATGATGTTGCCTATAGCGAAATAATAACCTTTAAAGATAGTGGAGGACAAAGTATTATTGATGTTACTCCGGTTGGGATTGGTCGTGATCCAAATCAATTACAACAACTCATGAAAGAAACCGGAGTTAATATTATTGCAGGTTGTGGATTTTATACTCATGATACTCATACAACTGATATTGAAAAGCGATCAGCTGAAGACATAACTGAATTAATTATGAATGACTTATTGATTGGTATGGATCATACTGGAGTTCGTTCTGGGGTAATTGGTGAAATTGGAACCAGCCAGCAGATCCACCCAAATGAAAAAAAGGTTCTACAAGCAGCGGGAAAAGCTCAATCCCAAAGCAGGATTCCGGTTTTTATACATGTCTATCCCTGGTCAGAAAATGGAATAGAGGTTTTGGATATTTTAGAAAGTGAAGGAGCAGATCCTTCCCAAATTGTCATCTGCCACTCAGATGTAGAAATGAATCTCAATTATATGATCTCAGTGATGAAACGAGGTGCATTTATTGAATTTGATAATTTTGGAAAAGAGTTCTGGATTCCTATTGAAAAGAGGAAATTTGCCGGAGGAAATTTTGCTACCGATCGAGACCGAGTCCAGGTTATCCGTAAGTTGGTCGATCTTGGTTATCAAAATCGACTTCTTATAACTAATGATATCTGCTTAAAGGCGATGCTTCACGCTTATGGAGGATGGGGTTATGATCATATTCTTTCCAATGTTGTTCCAATGCTCATTGAGGTTGGAGTTGAAGAAAAAATAGTTTGGGAAATAATAATAAAGAATCCCCAACAACTTTTTTTAAGATAAAAATTGAGGAGGTTAACCATGACAAATCTAAGAATTAGCGATCAAGACTTTCAACGCCGCGTAAATCGTCTACAAGAGGAAATGAAAAAAGAAAATGTTGATTTATGGGTGGGTTATTCAAGTGAAAGTGAAGCCTCGATATCTTTGTACTTAGCAGGATTTCAGCCCTTTTTTGATTTTGCAGGAGTTATGGTACCCAGAGAAGGTGAAGCAGTTTTGATCACCGGTGGACCAGAATCATTTGAGATGGCTAAGGAATTTTCCCGGATTAAAAAAATTCTTATTCATGGTTTGTTTGTCGAAACTTCAGCGCCTGAATGGGTTCCTGATACTGAAATTTTAGATTTTTCGACCATCATTCCACAAATTATGGGAAAGATTCAACCCAAAAAAATAGCCATTAGTCAATGGAATACCTTTCCATACCTTATATTTCAAGATTTGGTAAAAAACCTTCCCAACGCTGAAGTTGTGTCTGGTGATGAAATGCTGCTTAGAGTTCGTCAAATTAAGTCGAAAGAAGAAATTGAGGTTATAGCTGAAGCTTATCGTATTACTGAGGAGTCAGTAAAACGTGCTTTAGAGGTAGTACAAACAGGTGTCAGTGAGCGATTTTTAGAAAATGAAGGTCGAAAAGTAATGCTTGATTTAGGAGCAGAGGGAACATCTTATCCTATTTGGGTTTGTTCAGGAAGGAACACCTCCCGTAGTTTATGTAAATCAACCGATAAGCTTATTCAGGCAAACGAATTGGTCCAAATTACCTTTGGTGCTCGATATCAGGGATATTGTGGTAACATGTGCCGGGTTTTTTCCATTGGAGAGCCTGACCCAAAAGTGAAAAAAATGATGTTGGTTGCCCTCCAATCTATGGAAGATGCACTCGAAATGATTCGGCCAGGGGTTCTTTCTTCCGAGGTTTTCAAAAAATATAATAATCACCTGGCAAAATATGGATGGGAAAAATTTACTCTTTATGGCCCTGCTCATGGAACGGGAGTATCCGAAGTCGAAGGTCTTTGGCTTTCT
The DNA here is from genome assembly GCA_002069605.1 of Candidatus Atribacteria bacterium ADurb.Bin276. Lineage (NCBI taxonomy): Bacteria > Pseudomonadati > Atribacterota > Atribacteria > Atribacterales > Atribacteraceae > Atribacter > Candidatus Atribacter allofermentans. The sequence goes on along the minus strand of MWBQ01000025.1, from coordinate 1,868 downwards.
GAAAGTAACCCCTTTGTCATCCAACCGAACATGGTGTTTAATATTGATATATGGCTCACTGATGGTGAAGTGGGAATGAGGTATGAAGATGGAATCGTAGTTACAGAAAAAGGGATTCGAGAATTCAATCCATATCGCCGAGAAATTATTATTTTGTAATTTAGATTTATAAAGGAGGGTTTTTCTTGGAAAGAGTTAAATTTGCGGTGATTGGCCTTGGCTGGTTTGGGCAAAAACATTGTGAAGTATTATCAGATCTTAGCCATGTTGAACTTTATGCTTTGTGTACCCGAAACGAATCAAGACTAAAAGAATTGGGTGAGCGTTTTCATGTAAAACATCTTTATACTGATTATCACCAATTACTAAATAATGATGAAATTGATGCAGTTTCGGTGGTGACCATGTGGGATCAGCACTTGCAACCAACTCTTGCCTCTTTAGAGGCTGGTAAACATGTTTTTTTAGAAAAACCCATGGCATCAACGGTTGCTGATGCTGAAAAAATAGTTGCTGCAACCAAAAAGACCAGCAAGTTTTTTATGGTAGGTCACATTTGTCGTTTTAATCCTCGATATGCTTCTGCTAAAGTAGCAATTGATGAAGGCCGGATTGGGAAAATTGTTTCAATATATGCTCGACGTAATATCCCTGAAACAGTTGGAGCAACGGTTCTCCCTAAAATCGGACCAATTATTGGAGATGGAGTGCATGATACTGATTTAATGCTTTGGTATACCAGAGCAAAAATTAAGTCAGTTTATGCTCAATCTTTATCTGTTCGAAATTTTCCTCATCCTGACCTCGCTTGGACCTTATTTCGATTTGATAGTGGCGCTATTGGTGTTTGTGAAAATGTCTGGTTCCTACCGGAAAAAACTGCTTTTCAAATCGACGAACGTATGGAGATTATTGGTACACAAGGCTCAATACATATTCAAGAAACTCACCCTAATTTTTCCATTTGCGATCAGAATGGTTGGCATTCATCAGATACTACTTACTGGCCACTCTTGCATGGAGTGCGATCGGGAGCACTCCGAGAAGAACTATCTTATTTTGCGACCTGTATTCTTGAAAACAAGAAGCCAACGATCATCCACCCCGAAGAATCGTTAGAGGCAGTTCGAGCTTGCTTGGCAGCGGAAGAATCGGCAAAAAAAGGTCAAGTTATTGTCCTGTAAAGAGTATATTACAACTTGAGTTGTCTATCATCTTAGTTAGATAGAAATACTAGAAGAAAATAAAATACCTGCTTTATACTCTGACTTTCTTTCGGAGTTAAATCAGGATAATGTTTTATGAAATATAAAAGCCTCATCTTCTCTTTTTATGGAATAGATGAGGTTGAGGTGTGATAAAGTTCCTACACTCTTTATTACCGAATAATTGTAATTTTTTTCAGGATTCGACTATAAATACATTAATTCTTTGAAAAATTGAATGGATATTGATTAAAAATATTTAAATTTGAAGGAGGTTTTATTGTGTTTCAGGTTTTAGCCGTTTCAACCAATACTTACCATAAATTTTCTCTCGAGGATGCCTTAAAAGGCATAAGCCAAGCCGGTTTTCGATATTTAGAATTGGCTTGTGTTCGGGGCTGGACTGAACATTTTGCATTACAGGATTTTTCCGAGGCAGATGTTAAAAAATTAGAGGAAAAATGTGCTTTGTACAAACTGATGATAAGCAGTTTGAGTGGTCATTCTGATTTATCTCAACCTGAAGGTTTTGAAAATCTAAAAAAAGCCATTGATTTAGCTGTATTGCTCGGTGTAAAGATTGTCAATACTGGGACGGTAGAAAAAGAAAGTGACTTGTCGTTATTTTACCAACATATTCCGGCTTTAGGAAATTATGCACTC
>MWBQ01000024.1 GCA_002069605.1 Candidatus Atribacteria bacterium ADurb.Bin276 | reverse complement strand
CTGTTCGCCCATTAAAGCGGTACGTGAGCTGGGTTTAGAACGTCGTGAGACAGTTCGGTCCCTATCTGTCGCGGGCGGAGGAAATTTGAGAGGAGCTGTCCCTAGTACGAGAGGACCGGGATGGACGAACCTCCAGTGTTCCAGTTGTCCTGCCAGGGGCATTGCTGGGTAGCTGTGTTCGGAAGGGAGAAGCGCTGAAAGCATCTAAGCGCGAAGCCCACCCCAAGATCAGATATCCCACTGGGGAACCAGGTAAGACCCCGGGAAGATGACCCGGTTGATAGGCTCCAAGTGTAAGGATGGTAACATCTTGAGCTGAGGAGTACTAATCGGTCGAGGACTTGACCGCAGTGCACTCATACTCATCATTTTAAACAATCAGTATTCCTGACAGATTTTAGCATGTTTCCCGGTGGCCATAGCGGAGGGGCCACACCCGGTCCCATTCCGAACCCGGAAGTGAAGCCCTCCAACGCCGATGATACTGCCTGGGCAGCTGGGTGGGAAAGTAGGACGCTGCCGGGAGCTAATATGAGAGTACTTGAGAATAGGGCTGGAGAGATGATCTTCAGCCCTATTTTTTTGAATAAGTAAGAAACGTTACTTTATTTATTAGTTAACAAGAATAATATGATTCGTATATAATGAGAGTATGACTAAAGAACGATCACTCATCAGAAACACCGCGGTAGTTGGAGCTGGTACATTTCTTTCCCGTATTACCGGACTCATCAGGGAAATCCTGGTTTCCTCGATGTTTGGAGCTTCTTGGGTAACTGATGTATTTTTTGTTGCCTACACCATACCAAACCTACTTCGTCGCTTGTTTGCAGAGGGGGCACTCAGTACTTCAGTTATTCCGGTATTTTCTCAATATTCGGAAAAAAGCCACGATGAATCCCAAAAGTTTATTTATTCAATATTTACCGGTCTTACCTTGGTAGTATCAGTTGTTTGCGTTATAGGAATAGCTTTTTCACCTTGGATCGTTGAGATGGTTGGAGTTGGCTTTCGTTCCGAACCGGATAAAATTCATATGGCTATCAACATGACCCGTATTATGTTCCCCTTTTTGCTCATAATATCCTGGTCGGCTCTGGTCATGGGAATACTGAACACCCTCCACATTTTCAGTTGGTCAGCGATAGCGCCGGTATTTTTTAATGCCGGGACAATTCTTACTCTTTTGTTGCTCAGAGCCTATGCCGGCCCGTATTCTTTAGCAATTGGTGTGCTGATTGGTGGTATTGGTCAATTTGTTATTCAGCTTTATCCCTTTTATAAAAAAGGATTTGTTCTCAAATTTTTCAGAAAATTTTGGCAAGACCCAGGTTTTCGTGAGGTAATTCGACTCATGCTGCCAGTTACCTTGGCTCTGGCAGTTGGTCAAATAAACACCTTGGTCGATCGAATCATTGCTTCAACTTGTCAAGAAGGAGCGGTATCCGCACTCTATTATGCTGATCGTTTATTAGAACTCCCCTTAGGAATTTTTGGTATTGCTCTTTCAACCGCCATTCTTCCTTCCCTGTCACAGTTAGTATTTAAAAATAATCCTCAAGAATGGAATAATACTTTTTCTCAAGGAATCCGATTGGTTTTATTCATAATGATTCCCATTACAACTTACCTGGCTATATTTCGAAATGAAGCCATACGCTTAATATATGAACGAGGAATGTTTGACACGGTTGCATCTCAGATGACTGCCCAGAGTCTTTTGTTTTACCTTCCCGGACTGGTTTTTTTCTCGATGAATCACATTATCACCAAAGCCTTCTATTCGCTTAAGGATACTGTGACACCAGTTCGAATCAGTGTTATTATGGTAGGTGTAAATGTAGTTTTAGATTTAATATTGGTTCGTTATTTAAGTTTTAGTGGTTTAGCCTTGGCAACCTCTCTGGTGGCAGTACTCAATTGTATCTGTTTATTTATTTCTCTCAAGAGAAAACATGCTTTTTATGAAAAAGACCATACCTTTTGCTATTGGTTGGTTAAGATAATAATTTTAAATCTTCTGTTTATCGGGCTTTGCTGGGGTATCCTTCATGTTGTGCAAAACTTACAGAGTATACTATCGCTGCTGGCCTTTTTCGGGATTTCGGTAGTCGTTTTTAGCTTGATATATATCTTACTGTCTCAATCTATAGGATTGAAAGAAGGAAAATCTATATGGTCTTTTATTTTACGTAAGCTAGTAGGAAAGGGTTAATATTATGACAGAGAATCAATCGATTCGTAATTTTTGTATAATCGCTCATATCGACCACGGAAAATCAACCTTGGCTGATCGGATATTGGATTTATGCCATACTATTCCTAAACAAAAAATGCGAGATCAAGTATTGGATCGTATGGATTTGGAGCGAGAAAGAGGAATAACTATCAAGGCAAAAGCGGTAAGATTGCAGTATTTTTCTTCTCAGCGGAATTCCTCTTATGTTTTTAATATGATCGATACCCCCGGTCATGCCGATTTCAGTTATGAAGTGTCAAGAAGTTTAGCGGCTTGTGAAGGAGCATTATTGGTAATTGATGCCACTCAAGGTGTTGAGGCACAAACTTTAGCTCATACCAATATAGCTTTAACCCAAGGTTTGGCTATATTGCCGGTAATCAATAAAATAGATCTTCCTTCAGCTAATCCCGCTCGAGTTTATGAAGAAATTGAGAATATTCTTGGTCCAGACCATCTTCCTATTACTTTGGTGAGTGCCAAATTGGGAGAGGGAGTTGAAGAACTCTTAGAAAAAGTAATTGACTATATTCCATCCCCTCAAGGCCAGAGAGAAAAATCCTTAAAGGCCTTGGTATTTGATTCGGTATATGATTCCTATCGGGGGGTTTTGCCTTTTATACGAATTTTTGAGGGACTCATTCATAAAGGTTTTGAAATCATGATGTATTCAAATAAACAGAAATACCAAGTAATAGAAATAGGTATTTTTAATCCTGACATGAAAGAGATTGATTCTCTCGGGCCTGGTGAGGTTGGATATATTTCTTGTAATATAAAGGCTATTCAAGATTGTCGGGTCGGAGACACCATAACTTCGGCGGCCAATCCGACTCCTCAAGCCGTACCGGGTTATAAACAGGCAAAACCGATGGTTTTTTGTAGTTTTTATCCAGTGAATGCCGAAGGGTACGAGATCTTAAAAGAGGCATTGGAAAAACTCCAACTCAACGATGCGTCTTTGATGTACGAACCAGATATTTCTGAAGCTTTGGGATTCGGCTTTCGCTGTGGATTTTTAGGTTTACTCCATATGGAAATCATTCAAGAACGTATCGAACGAGAGTTTGACATTGAAGTGGTAGCAACTGCTCCTCATGTGGTTTATCATGTCTTGACCAAAAATGAGGAAATTATTGAAGTAAAATCCCCTCGGGATTTCCCTCCTGCAGGAGAAATTGAAGAAGCCGAGGAACCAATTGTTGAAATGAAAATTATAGCTCCATCGACTGCCATTGGTGGAGTTATGGACCTCTGCCAATCCAAGCGAGGTGTTTTGCAAGACATGACTTACTTGGATCCAAGTACGGTGATTATACGTTACCACCTCCCCATGGCTGAAATTCTTTTCGATTTTTATAACCGGCTTAAATCAGTAAGTCGTGGGTATGCAAGTATGGACTATGAATTTTTTGGTTACGCCTCATCCAATTTAGTTAAAGTGGATATTTTAGTGAGCAAAGAAAAGGTTGATGGATTATCCTTTATTAGCCACGAAGAAAATGCAGCCCGTCGGGCACGAGAATTAGTGACCCGTCTTAGGAAAATAATCCCTCGCCAAATGTTTACCGTTACAATTCAAGCTGCCATTGGGGGAAAAATCATTGCTCGAGAAGATGTTGCTGCTCTAAGAAAAGATGTATTAGCAAAATGTTATGGTGGAGACATTACCCGGAAAAGAAAACTTTTAGAAAAGCAAAAAGAAGGGAAAAAGAGGATGAAGGCGGTAGGAAAAATAAGCCTCCCTCAGGAAGCATTTTTAGCCGTTTTACAAACTGAAGAGCAATGAGAGAAATTGCTTTATATATTCATGTTCCCTTTTGTATTCAAAAGTGCCGTTATTGTGATTTTGTTTCCTATCCCTATCTTCAGCCCGAATCTATTTCTGATTATTTTAAGGTTCTTACTCAAGAGCTGCAAATACGTACCGAGAACGATAAGTTACAAAATGTCGTTTTAAAAAGTATTTATTTTGGTGGGGGGACCCCATCTCTGGTTTCACCGGAAATTTTAAATGATTTTTTACTCCTCCTTCGTCAAAACTTTCGGTTTTCAGAATCGATCGAAATAACCGTAGAAGCGAATCCTGGAACGTTGAATTCAGAAAAAATTCGCGAGTTTGCTCATTTAGGAGTTAACCGTCTCAGTATAGGTATTCAAAGTTTTCAGAACCGCTTTTTGTCTTTTTTAGGACGAGCTTATCGGGAAAAAGAAGTTCATAACCTTTTGACAGAATTAATCGATACCGGTTTGTTTTTGAACTGGAGTTTCGATTTGATGTATGGTCTTCCTTTTCAAACCTTTTCTGATTGGAAAAAAGAAATGGAACATCTATTAATGTATCAACCGCCTCATTTTTCTCTCTACAATCTCACCCTGAGCCATCAGGTACCGCTGAGAATTTTTTTAAAAAAACACTTCGCCTTGTTTCCTGGCCAGGACTGGGAAGCATCGATTTACCGGTGGACACAGCAAATATTACGAAAGTATGGATATAGAAGATATGAAATATCAAATTTTGCCAAACCTGGGTATGAATGCCTTCACAATCTTACCTATTGGCGAAATCAAGAATATTTGGGTTTGGGGGTATCGTCCAGTTCTTATTTAGGAGGAATCAGGATGAGAAATGCCTCGACGTTGAGTCATTATCAAAAAAGAATCAAAAATTGTCAATCTCCAGTGGTAACCAAAGACATTCTAAACCTTAAACAAAAATTAGCGGAAGAGATGATTCTCGCTTTACGAACCAGCGAGGGAGTTGAAACGGAAAAACTATTCAAAACGTATCCGGAGTCTTTAGTTCAAGAGAAGCTCATTCAGTTAGAAGATTTTGCTCAGAGTCATTTTATTCATGAGAGGGAAGGGAGGTGGATTCTTACTTCCCGGGGGACTTTAATTGCCAACCAATTATTCCTTGAGATTTTAGATTAAGGGAACACAAAAAGGCAGCTAATATTTAAAAAACCGGTGCAAAGTCCTTACGGATATGATATTTTTATAGTATGATTCCCATTCGAGATGAGTTACCAACCAGGAAATTTCCATTCATCACGGTTATTTTGATAGCCATTAATATTATTATATTTCTTTTTGAAATCTTACAAGGGCAAGGTCTGGAACCGTTTTTCCGATACGGAGGTTTGGTACCAGCTACTCTGTGGGGGAAAGGTGAATTAAACACCTCTTTCATTTCGCCCTGGTTAACCTTGATTAGTTCGATATTTTTGCATGGAAACATCCTCCACCTTGGTTCAAATATGCTTTATTTGTGGATTTTTGGTAATAATGTGGAGGATTTTTTAGGACATTTTCATTATCTCATTTTTTATCTTATTAGTGGTATATTTGCCGGGTTGGTTCATGCTCTTCTGTTTCCTTCGTCAACTATACCAACAATCGGTGCCAGTGGTGCTATTGCTGGTGTAATGGGCGGGTATCTCATCCTCTTTCCGGGAGCGAGAGTTATTGTCATGCTCATTTTTGGTTTTTTTGTTACTTTTGTGCGGGTGAAAGCAGTTTTGGTCTTAGGAATTTGGATTCTTCTCCAGGTGGTTTCTGGCTTGACCTCATTGGGCATGAGTTCAAGAGGAGGAGTTGCTTGGTTTGCTCACATAGGAGGTTTTTTATTAGGTGTGTTATGGTGTAAAATAGTCTCGAACCGATATTATCGAACTCATTATTGGTAAAGTTTGTTAAGAAATGCCAGAGGAGGAACGCACTTGTTTATTGAAGAACTAATGATTCCAGAAGCTCCAACTGTCAATGACTTTGATACCGTTGGGGATACAATTCAGTTTTTAAATCGCAGAAAACTTTCCGGAGTTCCGGTGGTAGATCTGGAACAAAACTTAGTTGGTTACTTTTCTGGAAGCGATTTTTTTAATTATATTGAGAGCGAAGTTAAAAAAGAATTAGGAAGTGCCGCCTTATCTTTTTACGAATTCAGGAAAAAAATGAGGGAACTTTTTGATAAAGAGGTTTCTGAATTTTTATCTGAAAAAAGTGAATCTCTTGAAGTAAACCAAACTGAAGAAGACGCAATTCATTTTTTCCTCCAATCAGACTTTGAATCAGTCCCGGTGGTACGAATGGGTAAAGTGGTTGGAATGCTTAGTAAGACGAAATTACTCCAAGTTATGCTTGAAAATAAATAAGAGGAGGTTGTAGAAATTGGACAAAAAAACCATTCGAGATATTCCTAAAGACCAGTTGAAAGGCAAGAAAGTATTAGTACGGGTTGATTTTAATGTTCCTTTGAATGAGAAGCGTGAAGTGACTGATGATACGCGAATCGTCATGAGCTTGCCAACTATTCGTTTTTTGTTGGAACAAGGAGCTCGGGTTATATTGGTTTCACATTTGGGAAGACCGAAGGGTGGACCGAAGGATGAACTGAAAATGAATCCGGTTGCTTTAAAACTGGAACAGATTCTTGGTTATAAAGTGCAAAAAGCTGACGATTGTATTGGCGAATCAGTTGCTCAAATGGCTAATAAACTGAAGGATGGTGAGGTTCTTCTACTGGAAAATGTTCGATTCTATCCCCAGGAAGAGGCGAACGATCATGAATTTGCACGCTCATTAGCAAGCTTAGCTGATATTTATGTCAACGATGCCTTTGGCACCGCCCACCGAGCCCACGCATCAACGGCTGGCGTTGCTGCTTTTTTGCCTGCTTATGCAGGGTTCCTCATGGAAAAAGAATTAGAATCCCTTGGTGAAAAGTTGAATCACCCAGTTCGGCCTTTCTTAGCGATTTTAGGTGGAGCAAAGGTATCGAGCAAAATCGGTGTGATACAGAAATTGATTGAGAAGGTTGATGTTCTCCTTATTGGTGGCGGTATGTCTTATACTTTCATTAAGGCTCTGGGATATGAAGTTGGTACTTCGCTTCTAGAAGAGAGTATGATTGAAGAAGCCAAAAAGATTATGGATATGGCAAAAGAAAAAAAGGTCAATTTTATATTGCCCGATGATTTTATTGTTGCAGCAGAGGGAAAAGAGGGAGTTCCTACTCAGGTAGTTGCGTGGAATCAAATACCAGCGAATATGGGTGGTTTTGACATTGGTCCTAAAACTATTGAGAAATTTGGGCAAGCAATTATGAAAGCAAAAACCATTTTTTGGAATGGACCGGTTGGCCTTTTTGAAGTCAAATCATTTTCTACCGGAACAGTAGAAATAGCAAAAAAGGTAGCTCAAAGTGGGGCAGTGAGCGTGGTTGGAGGTGGAGATACTATTGCAGCTATTAACCAGGCTGGCGTGGCTAATGCCATCACCCACATTTCTACCGGTGGTGGTGCCTCATTAGAATTTGTCGAAGGGAGAAAATTACCCGGTGTTGAGGTTCTTCAGAGCAAGTAATTTTAGGATAAGGTTTTAAAAATTAATAGAATTTTATTTAATAAGCCCCCTAAATTTACAAAAAGATATTTGGGGGGCTTATTTATTCATCGAAAGAAAGATCGAGGGGCTCTAATTTTTTTATTATATTCTTCCAATGAGTTCCAGGCCAAAAAGTTTGGCTACACCGAGGGCATATTTTAATATTAGAAAAACTGCGAAGAACATAGAGAGGTGTCCAAGGAATTTGAACCGTTGGAGTAGGGATTTCTAATGGTAGGTTGCAATATGGACAACGAGTTAAAGCCAGATGAGGGTGCAGTTGGAAGTGATGCAGTATTTCCTTTACTTGTTCTTCGATGGTTTCTGAGTGGACAAAATACCCAAGGTTTTTAGCTTTTTTATACAGCAGGGTGTCTTTGGTTAATAAAATCCGGTTTTGATATCGGGCTTGAGCCAGTAATTGTGCATCAGTGAGATAACGAACATATTGGGTATCAAAGCCAAGAATCCTTAACCAGCGGGCTAACTTTCCTAACATACAATCAACAATAAATTTGATATTATTCATTTATTCCTACCAGATTTTGCGACTTACCATTAAGTCATTGGGATTTAACTTTCTTTAAATTCCAATAAAAAAAAGAAAAATTGATTTTATTATTATGTATAATAATATCAAGAATTGGAAAGTATTGGTATGGACTAGGGATCATAAAAAATCCAAAAAAGTGTTCAATCTCATTCTATTTGTGTCATAATTGGTAAAAGGATTCAAGAACCTTAATACGGATAAGGACGAGGTATTTATTCACGGGTTTTTTATAGATTGGATATCCGGAGGGTCATATTATGGCAGAAACCAAGGGGCCTTATTTTCTTGGTATTGATGTCGGAACACAAGGTTTGAGAAGTGGAATTTTTGATTTGAGAGGAAATGTTGTTGCCCTCTCTTTTTACTCTTATCCCGAATACCATCCCCGTCCGGGATGGGCAGAACAAGATCCAATAGATTGGTGGAAAGCAGTCCAGGACACCGTTCGACGTTGTATCTATGAGGGAGAGGTCCAACCGGAGGATATTGCATCGATCAGCGTGAGTGCCAGTTCTTGTACTGTATTGCCCGTAGATCGCTTTGGAAATCCTAAATACCGAGCCATTATGTGGATGGATGTGAGAGCATTTGATCAGGCAGCGAGGATTAATGCCACTGAAAATCCAATTTTAAGATATGCGGGTGGCCATGAATCACCGGAATGGATGATTCCCAAGGCTCTTTGGCTTAAGGAGAACTTACCGGATATCTTTGCTAATTCTGATTTTATCGTTGAGTGTCAAAACTGGGTAGTTTTTAAACTCACTGATCGTTGGGTGACATCGCTGAACAATGCCATTTGTAAGTGGAACTATTGTCCAACCGAAGATGGATGGCCAATATCCCTTTTAAGAGATTTAAATTTTGAAGAAGTTCTCCAAAAATGGCCTCGAGAGATAATACCTGTGGGAAAACCAGTGGGAGAATTAACCAAACGAGCCGCCCATGAACTTGGTCTCATACCAGGGATTCCTATTATACAAGGCGGTATTGATGCTTATGCTGCCATGGTTGGGTTAGATGTCGTCCATCCTCAACGCTTAGCAATAGTGATCGGTTCCTCTACCTGTCATATGGCATTATCAGAAACACCAATATTCAGTAAAGGGATTTGGGGTCCTTACCAGGGAGCGGTTCTTCCCGATATGTGGATTTTAGAAGGCGGTCAGAGTTCTACTGGTTCGATTATTAAATGGTTTAGTGATAATTTTGCTGCTCAAGAATGTAAAGAGGCCAGTGATATTGGAGAAAGCCTGTTTGACGTATTGGATAAAATTGCTGCTCAGGTAGCACCTGGTTCTGATGGATTGATAGTTCTTGATAATTTCCAGGGGAATCGTAGCCCTTATCAAGACCCCTTAGCTCGCGGGGCGGTATGGGGTTTATCTCTTAGCCATACCAAAGCACATGTGCTGCGAGCGATGTATGAAGGGACGGCTTATGGGACCTTTCATATTCTTGAAGTATTAGCCCAAGACGGTTTTGATGCTCAGGAAATGTATGCCAGCGGTGGCGGAGCCCGAAGTAAACTTTGGTTACAGATACATGCCGATGTAACCAATATCCCGATATATTTAACCACAGTTGAAGAAGCCAGCACCTTGGGGACGGCTATTTACGCTGCAGTTGGAGCTGGTTTTTATAATACCATTCCCGATGCGACCTTGAAAATGGTACAAATCTCCGGACAGATTTACCCTAATAAGGAAAACCATGAAATCTATCGGTTTTACTATGATAAATATATTAAGAGTTATTTCTCGATGAAAGATTTGATGCACGAAATTTCTACTCGTGTCAACCGCAATCAAAATTCCGCCCGGTCTCATTAAATTTCCGGGCGGAATTTTACCTTTTTTTAATAAAGCACCAGGTAGTTTTACCTCATTCCTTAAGGATAAAAATCTCTAATTGGGAACACTTAATTGGTATTCCTCTATTTCCCATCACTACTTTAATGTCGGAAGTGACGAATTCCAGTAAAGATCATACCAATACCTAAACGATTACAGGCATCGATTGAATCCTGATCGTGAATTGACCCACCAGGTTGAATAATCGCTTTTATCCCATGCTTGGCGGCAGCTTCGACTACGTCTGGGAAGGGGAAAAAGGCATCAGAGGCCAAAACCGATCCAACTTCTTTTCCTTCCGCTTTTATGCAGGCAATTTTTAGAGAATCAATCCGACTCATTTGGCCAGCACCGATTCCTACGGTTTGTAATCCTTTAGTAAGAATGATAGCATTGGACTTGACATGTTTGGCTACTATCCATCCAAACAAAAGGCTTTCTCGTTCCTGATCGCTGGGGGAAAGGTTGGTTACGGTTTTTAATTGATTGGGATCATAGCTAAGCCGGTCAGGATTCTGAATGAGATATCCGCCATCCAATTTTTTGATATCATATTCAGCTGGAACGCTTAAAGGAGCTTTTAAAATTCTCAAGTTTTTCTTTGCTTCAAAAATTTTTAGTGCATCAGGATGAAAGTCTGGAGCAATAACCACCTCGATAAATAAGGTCTTAAAAACCATTGCCGTCTCGGGATCGACGGTTCGGTTAAAGGCAATGATTCCACCAAAAGCTGATGCTGGGTCACACTCCAAGGCTTTCGCAGCCGACTGAGCGAGTATCGGATCGTTTGCTACTCCACAGGGATTATTATGTTTCACAATAACCGTAGTCGGTTGGTTGAATTCCCGAACCAAAGAATAGGCTGCCTGGGTATCATAGAGATTATTAAACGACAATTCTTTTCCGCCAAATTGTTGATAGGCATTCATGAAGCCTTGACGATCAAGAGAAAGGTCTTCATACAATGCGGCTTTTTGATGAGGATTCTCTCCATAACGAAGGGAGTTTCTTTTCTTCATTATAATCGATAAGCAGGAAGGAAATTCATCGGTTTGATTATCCATTAGTTGAGATAGGTAATTGGCGATATGAGAGTCATATTCCGAGCTTTTTAAGAAAGCTTGAATGGCATATTGTCCAGACAAGTGGGAAGGGAAGTGCCCATGGTTTTTTTCCAATTCTTCTATCAATGAAGGATATTGCGAAGGAGAGGATAAAATAACAACATGTTTGAAATTTTTTGCCGCAGCCCGGAGGAGGGTAATTCCGCCAATATCGATTTCCTCAACTACCTTTTCCAAAGAAGTTTCTCCTGAATCTATCATTTTTTCAAAAGGATATAGGTTGCAAACGACACAATCAATCGGGTTAATATTGTGGGTATTGAGGTCAATTATGTCTCCCTCCAGATCGCGGCGTGCTAAAATTCCGCCTTCGATAATAGGATGGAGAGTTTTTACCCGACCCCCCAAGATTTCTGGGAAACCAGTTACTTCCGAAACCTCTTTGACTGGATAACCTAATTCACGAATGAATTTTGCAGTTCCACCGGTAGCAATCATGGAAATATTGTGTTTCGAAAAGTAAGTGGCTAAATCTGCCAAACCGGTCTTGTCAGAAACACTTACTAACGCCGTCTTAATCGGTATCATGTTGTTACCTCCATTTTTAGAAAGTATATCGAAAAAACCGTTTATTTGGGTTTTTCAATTCACCATTTTAATCAGTTTATTGGTTATTATAATGTTTTCATTTAAAAAGAGAAATTATTCTTAAAAGGAGTTTAATTTTCAATTCCATTTATATTGTAAAGCTTAACCTCAGGCATGATAAATCAAGCTCCTACAAAAGAATATAAAAATTGTAGGGGCACAATGTATTGTGCCCATTCTTTAATTAAAGTAGCGATATGCCATGGTATGTTGAATCTTAAGTTTTCACCCTCATCCTCACCTTCTCCCATCAAGGGAAAAGAACCATTTAATTCTTTTATTAATTTTTTTCCCTCGCCTCTTCTCCCCCTCGGTCTTTATTGTGCCCTTTTAATGTAGCGACATGCCATGGCATGTCGTGTTTTGGCTTTCTCTTCGTAAATATTTTAAAGGATGAAATTCTCACCTCGTCCAGTAAAAGACACCAGACTCCTCAGATTGACGAATAGGTGAAGAAGCAAAAAACGAGGAAGGAGAGGGGGCGAAAATGAGTAAACTTAAGAGATTGCCGCATCCTCCAACCAAAAGAACGGTTAGACTCCTCATAATGACGGATTAGATAGGTATTTTAGTAAGTTATCTTTCTAAGGAGGTTGTTTTTCAAATTAAAACCATGAATTTCTTTGAAAAACTGGACGTTCAGGGTTATCTTGAGTAATATTATATATATTTTACAACCGGTTTTGGAATGAGGTGTGAGGGAAAAATGATGAGTTCTCGTATTTTAATTGTTGGTAGCTTAAATATCGATATGATTCTGAAAATTGATCGAATGCCTGAGACTGGGGAAAATCTCTTTGCCCGTCAATTTACCATGCTACCCGGAGGAAAAGGAAATAACCAAGCTATCGCTTGTGCACGCTTGGGGCTCATGGTGTATATGGTTGGTAAAGTCGGAGATGATGATTTTGGAGCACGCCTTCGCTTAAATTTGGAGCAGGAAAATGTTGATTTTAATTTTGTCACCAAACAAGCTTTAACTCATACAGGGTTGGCTTTTATTTTTATCGATACCAAGGGAGAAAACCGAATTTTAGTTGCGCCCGGAGCAAACATGAAGCTTTCGGTTGATGATTTAGAAAATGCCTCCCAACTTTTTAAAACTTGTGATTATCTCATACTTCAACTGGAAGTTCCCCATAGCGTGGTAAAGAGTGCGATTCAAAAGGCTCACGAAAACAATGTAAAAGTTATTCTCAATCCAGCACCGGCTCAGCCTTTTCCGATTGAAATCCTGACCGAAAATGATGTTATAACCCCCAATCAATATGAAGCTGAAGTATTGAGCGGAGTAAAGATACGAAGCATAGAAGATGCCGTCCAAGCCTTGAAGGCTTTGGATCAACGATGTCCGTCTCGTAAGGTAATTACTTTAGGAGAAAAAGGAGCATTGGCCAGTGATTCTGGAAACCGATGCATCCATCTGGTTCCCAGAAAAATTGACGTTCAGGATACCACCGCCGCCGGTGATGCTTTTAATGCTGGTTTGGCTTATGGATTATCCAAAGGAATGGATTGGATAACGACTCTTCAACTGGCAAATAATGCCGGTGCTATTGCCTGTACCCGAATTGGTGCTCAGAGCGCTCTCCCTTATTTACGGGATATAGATAGTTTCTATTCGACTCAGGGCACTGGTGAAATTCGATACTTCGATGTTTAATTTAACCTTTGATGAAAATATTCAAATTTTTATACGATTGATTCTGGCTTTTTTGGCTGGTGGCCTTATTGGTTATCAGCGTGAAAAAGCTGAAAAACCAGCCGGTTTACGTACTCATATATTGGTTTGTATCGGTTCAGCGTTAATAACTTTAGTATCGATTTATGGCTTTGGGAAAATGGGTTCAGATCCTTCCCGCATCGTGGCACAAATTGTCAGTGGAATTGGATTTCTTGGAGCAGGGACGATTTTCCGTTTTGGAACTTCGGTAAAAGGGTTAACAACTGCTGCCAGCTTATGGGCGATCTGTGGAGTTGGTATTGCTATTGGAGTTGGCCTTTATTTTGCTGCTCTATTATCAGTTTTATTTATTATGGCAGTATTGGCTTTATTAGAACTCTTTGAACAGCGATTAAGGACCAGGGGAGTCCATTTGATCCAAGTTCTGATATCAGATATTCCGGGGACAATTGGAAAAATTGGGGAAAAATTAGGAGAAATGGAAGTGAATATAAAAAATATAAAAATGCTTCGAGAAGGAAAAAGTTTGATGCGATGCTACCTCTGGTTAGACCTCCCCGCCCATCTTTCCTTAACGATGGTTTTAAGCATGCTTCAGGAATTAGATACCGTTCAAGAAGTTGAAGTTGATTAAAGTTTTTTATTGAAATAAAGATAAACTGAGGAACAAGAAGGAAAATTAAAGAAAAAATGGAAAAAATTACTTTACCTAAAGGAACAAAAGATATCGGAGATCCCGAAATTTTTATTTGGTATCATGTCGAAAATATTGTCAGGCAAGAGGCCGCCCATTACCATTATATCGAGTTAAGAACACCTCTTTTTGAACATACTGAGCTTTTTGCTCGAGGAGTTGGAGAGGAAACCGACATTGTTCAAAAAGAGATGTACACCTTTCTTGATAAAGGAGGCCGCAGTGTAACCCTCCGACCGGAAGGAACGGCACCGGTAATGAGGTCCTATCTCGAACAGAGCTTCCATATTCACAATCCTCGGATGAAATATTTTTATATGGGACCTATGTTCCGTTATGAACGACCCCAAGCCGGTCGAATGCGGCAGTTCCACCAATTTGGCTTTGAGGCGATCGGATTTCAAAGTCCAGCAGCCGATGCGGAGATTATTCTTTTGGCCGATCGGATATATAAAAAAATTGGATTAAAAAATATCCGATTAGAAATCAATAGTTTGGGATGTAGAAAATGTAAGCCGCAATATCTCGAAACTTTAAAAAATTATTTGCGAAATCAAGCAGCTCAATTCTGCAAAAATTGTTCCAATCGGATTGAGACCAATCCCCTCCGAGTGCTGGATTGTAAAAATGAATCTTGTCAGAATATACTTCATAATGAAAGTTTCCCGATTATACAAAATTTTCTCTGTGATGAGTGTCGCACTCATCAAAACCACTTGATCGGAATTCTCGAGAGCGCTCAAATCCACCCGGTTATTAATCCTTATTTGGTAAGAGGTCTTGATTATTATATAAAAACCACCTTTGAAATGAAGACCGAAGAATTGGGAGCCCAAAATGCTATTGGAGGCGGAGGCCGATACGATAACTTATCCGATGCTTTAGGAGTAAAAGGCATCCCTGGGGTCGGTTTTGCTGCTGGGATGGAACGAATTATTCTCCTTTTGCAAAAACAGAGCGAGTCAAAAGCATTTTTCCAGAAGCCATTTATTTATTTATCTCCTCTTGATCAACAGGGAGAAAATGTTTTATTAAAGCTTTCGATCGTTCTTGACGAGAAATCAATTCCCTTTTATTTAGATTTTTCAGATAAATCTCTTAAATACCATTTTAAAAATGCTCAGCGAATGGATGCTTCTTTTATTATTATTGCTGGAGAGAATGAGCACCAGACGAAGACTTATACCTTAAAAAATTTGCTATCTGGGGAACAAAAAGTAGTTTCTCAAAAGACTCTAATTGGTGATTTGCTGGAGGCATACCAAAATGTTAAGAACACATAATTGTGGGGCATTACGTAAGGAAGATATTGGGGAAGAAGTTCTTCTGG
The DNA here is from genome assembly GCA_002069605.1 of Candidatus Atribacteria bacterium ADurb.Bin276. Taxonomy (NCBI): domain Bacteria; kingdom Pseudomonadati; phylum Atribacterota; class Atribacteria; order Atribacterales; family Atribacteraceae; genus Atribacter; species Candidatus Atribacter allofermentans. Next base: position 15,863 of record MWBQ01000024.1, on the reverse strand, counting down.
CTGGATGGGTTAACCGCCGTCGGGACCACGGTGGGGTTATCTTTATAGACCTTCGGGACCGGTGGGGTTTGACTCAACTGGTTATTAATTCCAATCAACCAGAGATTTACCAAAGTGCCAATGCTGTAAAAAGTGAGTTTGTTCTCCAAGTAAAAGGAATAGTTCGAGCTCGGCCTGAAGGTTTGGCAAATCTGAAGTTACCCACCGGAGAAATTGAAGTAGCCGTTTCTGAAGTTAAAATTCTTTCCGAATCGAAACCTCTTCCTTTTGAAATTGAAGAGAAAAATGAAACCGATGAAAGTTTAAGGCTGCACTATCGATATTTAGATCTTCGTAGGACAAGAATGCAAAAAAATCTGATCCTTCGCCATCAGGTTTGTCAATCAGTCCGCCGCTATCTTTCTGAACGGCAGTTTATTGAAGTCGAGACCCCATTCTTAACCAAGAGCACTCCTGAGGGAGCTCGTGATTTTTTGGTACCCAGTCGTTTGAGTGAAGGAAACTTTTATGCGCTTCCCCAATCACCGCAACTTTTTAAACAAATTTTAATGATAGCTGGTTATGATCGGTATTTTCAAATTGCTAAATGCTTCCGCGATGAAGACCTTCGTGCTGATCGGCAGCCAGAGTTTTCTCAGGTGGACATAGAAATGTCCTTCGTTGAGCGGGAAGATATTTTTGAGTTAATTGAAACCATGATGAAAAAGCTATTTTATGAAGTGTTAGGAATACAATTAGAAACCCCCTTTCCCCGAATGAGCTATGATGAAGCGATGAATTGTTATGGTTGCGATAAACCAGACCTTAGGATTTCCTGTACCATTGATGATCTTTCGTTGCTGTTGGAAGATAAAATTGAAGTTGGATCAAAAAGTGATTCCTGGAATGGATTGTTTCTTCAGGAATGGAAAGGTTTCTCTAGAAAAAAAGCTGACCTTCTCTCTCAAATGGCTAAAAACGCCGGAGTTTCTCTCTCCTATATAAAGTTCGCTAAAGAAGAAGGAACCTCACCTTTAAAAAATAAAATTTCTGAGCAAGCCTGGAGCAAAATTATTGAGAAATATCCATTTCAAGAAGACTCGCTTTTGCTCATGGCCTGGGGTGAACGACCAAAGGTTCTTACTTTTTTGGGCAACCTGCGAATAAATTTGGGTGAAGAACTCAACCTCATACAAAATCAATTTAAGTTTTGTTGGATCCTTGATTTTCCGCTTTTTGAATGGAATGCTGAAGAAAACCGATGGGATTCGATGCATCATCCTTTTACAGCTCCTCGTTTGGACCAGTTAGATCAATTAAATATCGATCCCAGCCAGGTAAAAGCTCAAGCCTATGATATTGTTCTCAATGGTTTTGAAATAGGTGGAGGAAGTATCAGAATCCACCGGTCCGATTTGCAGGAGAAAATATTTCAATTGCTCAACTTAAGTGAGGGAGAAATTCAGCAGAAATTCGGTTATTTTATTGAAGCCCTCCAATATGGTTGTCCCCCTCATGGAGGCATAGCTTTGGGATTGGATCGTATAATGATGCTCATGAGTGGTGAAAGTTCCATTCGTGAAACTATGGCGTTTCCCAAAACCCAGAAGGGGACCTGTCTTATGTCGGGTGCTCCATCGCCGGTTTCCAATGACCAGCTTATGGTATTAGGAATACAATTGAGGGAAAAGAAAGAGTCTAAGGCAATAAAGGAAGATTCATAATACGGAATTCAATTTGAAATGCTATACAGGTTATGTTATTATTTAGCAAAAAGGTGATTTGGGTTTGTAGCCCTGCTATGCAGGTGATGCCATAGTTGGCTTTGACCCAACATCCTTTCCCTGGGAGTCAATCTTCCAGCAAATTGTGGTTTGCTGGAGAGGGCACCCACTATTTTTGAGGGCAAGGATCAAAGCAAATGGCACACCACAATGTGGGGCTATAATTCGTGATAGAAGGAAACCCGGAGGAAGGAGTGTTTCACTGTGGAAGAAAACAAAAACCTTGAGATGCTGCACGAGGACATCGAAAACATCCGGCCAATCAGACCCGGTGAGCTGATTAAGGGAAAGGTTATCAAAAAGGGAGAAGAGGGTTATTTTGTCAATATTAATTATAAGGCAGAAGGGATTCTTCCTTTTAAAGAAAAGCTCACTGATGGTGAAGGGGAAATCCTTAACGACACCGAAGAAGGAGAAGAAATCTGGGTAGTCGTCAACCGGTTTGATGATCAAGGCTATGTTTGGTTGTCTCGTGAAAAAGCCCGATATCGAGGGGCTTGGATTGACATTGAAGAGAGCATGAATAGCGGAAAACCCCTAATAGCAAAAGTACTGAAAAAGGTAAAAGGGGGGTTAACCGTTAATATTGGTGTGAATGCCTTCCTTCCTGCGTCCTGTGTTGATAAGGTTCCTCAAAATTTAGATGAATATCTTGATAAAACTTTAACAGTAAAAGTGATTGAGGCCGATCGAAGAACTCGGAATGTAGTAGTATCGCATAAGGTCATCCTTGAAGAAGAGGATTTAAAAAAGAAACAAGAAACCATTGCTACCCTTGAAATTGGTCAAATCAGGAAAGGGATTGTTAAAAATATTACCAGTTTTGGAGCTTTTATTGATTTAGGTGGCATCGATGGATTGTTGCATATTTCAGAGATATCCTGGGGAAGAATCGGTAAGTTAGAAGATATATTCAACAAAGGTGATGAAATAGATATTCGGGTGATAGGCTGGGACCCGGTTAAGGAAGAAATATCCTTAAGCATGAAGCGCCTTAAACCTGATCCATGGGAAAACATTGAAGAAAAAATAAAAGTCGGAGATGTCGTCCAAGGCAAAGTCATATCCATAAAAGATTTTGGAGTATTCGTCGAAACTGAAGAGGGAGTTGAGGGTCTGGTTCATATTTCTGATATATCCTGGGGATATGTTAAACATCCGCAAGAAGCAGTTAAAATAGGGGATATGGTTGATGCTCGAATTCTCGATATTGATAAAGAAAAAAAACGTTTATCACTTGGTTTAAAACAAATCCATCCCGACCCGTGGCTTTCAGTCGGTGAAAATTATCCGGTTGATAGTGTAGCTCGAGTGCGGGTAGAACGGATCAACCCCAAGGGTGCCATTGTTGAAATTGAAGATGGTGTTGAAGGAAAGATACCCATCGAAGAACTATCCTGGAAACGTGTGAATCGAGTAAGCGAAATTTTACGCCGGAATCAGTTAATTGATGCCCGTATAGTCGACGTTGATCCTGAGAACCGTCAAATTACTTTAAGCCTAAAGCAGATGAAAGAAAATCCTTGGGAGCAGGCCCAAAACCTTTGGAAGGTTGGAGATACAGTTGATGGGAATGTTCAAAGGCTAATGAATTTTGGAGCCTTTATTGAACTGATACCCGAAGTTGAAGCCCTCCTTCCTCTTTCGGAATTAGATTGGGAGCCGGTTAAACATCCTGGTCAGTTACTTAAAAAAAGTCAGACACTGCCAGTTAAAATTATTGAGTTTCAACCAGAAGAGCAAAGGATTGTAGTAAGCCGGAAGGCAATCCTTCCTGATCCTTGGTTCGAAATAAAAAATAAATACCCAGTAGGAAGTATTCATACCGGAAAAGTTGTCAGAATTGTGGATTTTGGAGCTTTTATTGAATTGGAAAAGGGATGGGATGGTTTAGTTCACATTTCAGAGATATCTGATAAACGAATTTCCTCTCCCTCAGAAGTAATCGAAGAGAATCAAGAAGTCAATGTAAAGATTATTAAACTGGATGACCAGGAGAGAAAAATTGGTCTGAGCATTAAGCAAACTCTCCCTCGTGATGAAGAAAAAGAACGAACAAAAGAAAGGGAAAAACCCAAAAAAGAACAACCAATAACTCAAACCAATGGTAGAACTACTTTGGGCGATGTTTTTGGAGATACTTTTAATAATCTTCTCAATAATATGAAAAATAATTCATGATAGAAGTTGTTGATGTTGTTTTTGAGAAGCGGATCCAGAATGTCATAAATGAAATAAAAGATATTGCAGAAGGTTTTGAAAGAGTCGTAGTGGCCTTTTCTGGAGGAGTCGACAGTACGGTTGCACTTTTTCTTTCGATATATGCTTTGGGGAGAGAAAAAGTGCAAGCATGTACCGTTGACTGGGAAGAGTATTTTCCCTATCATGCCCGAGAGAATATTGACTTTCTTATATCCTGTTTTCATGTCCCGCATTTGTATCTTCCTGGAAGAAATATCATTGAAGAGGTTGTAAGCCGTGGACCTGCTTGTAATCTCTGCACCAGAAAAGCCAAATTAGATAATCTTCAAAAGAATTTTGGGGAAAAAACACTGATAATCGGTGGTGCTAATCAGAGTGATAGTTGGGGAATCCGCGGTCTTAAGCTGATACGAAATACCTATTCGCCTCTTTTTGACTTCTCCAAGCAAGAAATTTTTCAGATTTGCCAGATTATGAATATTCCCGTCCGACGAATAGGCGAAAATAGTGTCCGAGAAGGTTGCGTATTAAAACATCTCTATAAACCGCTGGCAGCAAAAGTTCATGGACAGGCGGTGGTAAAAGCCAACCAGGTTTTATTGCAAACCCTCCATCAAGAGGGATTTAAAAGCGAGATAGCTAATGTTAAAATTGTCGGACCTTTACAGAAGAATCAGGCACTGATTAATCTTCGACCGTTTCCCAATCCAAAGCTGAAATCGATTATTTCTCAAAGAATGACCGATTTCGAAGAAATCGATACCATAACCTGGGTTGATCGTCCTCTTACCTTAGTAATACGTGCCAATCCTGGCCTTTACCGCAATTTCGATTCCCGGTATTGGATTGAAAATGGTAAAATTCAACCAGACTTTGTTCAGCCAGTTTCATTTCAATGGATGCCATCAACCAATCGAAGACTTCGGACCTTTCAGGTTGTCGATTTTTGGATATAATTATGAGCAAATGAAAAGCATGATGGTGATTGAAAAGGAGAGAAGTGACGTACAATGACCAGTTCTGAGTTGAGGCAAAAATTCCTGGATTTTTTTGAAAAAAGAGGACACAAGATACTTCCCAGTGCTTCGTTGATACCAAACGATCCAACTCTGCTTTTAACCATTGCTGGTATGGTGCCTTTTAAACCAATTTTCTTAAACAAAATCCAGCCTAATTTTAAGCGGGTTGTCAGTGTCCAAAAATGTGTTCGGGTTAATGACCTGGGAAATGTTGGTCATACAGCCCGCCATCATACTTTTTTTGAAATGTTAGGAAATTTTTCTTTTGGTGATTATTTTAAAAAAGAAGCCTGTCTATGGGGATGGGAATTTCTCACTCAGACGATCGGTTTTTCTCCTGATAGAATGTGGGTTTCAGTTCATCGTAAAGACCAAGAAGCTTTCGAAGTTTGGAAGAATTGTGTTGGTGTCCCACCGGAAAGAATTGTTTTCTTAGGTGATGAAGATAACTTCTGGGCTTCAGGACCGATTGGTCCCTGTGGGTATTGCTCAGAAATTTATTATGATCGTGGGGAAGTAAAGGGTTGTGGTCAGTCCACCTGTGCCCCGGGGTGTAATTGTGATAGATATCTTGAAGTATGGAATCTGGTTTTTATGGAATTTGATCGAAAAGCCGATGGAACTCTTGAGGAACTTCCTAAAAAAAATATTGATACCGGTATGGGATTGGAGCGTTTAGCCTCGGTTGTTCAGGAAACTGATACTGACTATGAAACCGATCTCTTTTTCCCCATAATTCAAGGTTTGGAGAAAATATCAGGCAATGATTACTTGATACCAGCCTTAAAACCCCCTTTCCGGATTATTGCCGATCATATTCGTGCCATTGTTTTTCTTATTGCCGATGGAATCTATCCTTCAAATGAGGGAAGAGGCTATATTTTAAGGCGCTTGATCCGTCGCGCCTATCGATATGGAGGAAAAATAGGAATCCATCAGCCTTTTCTCCATGAGTTACTATTTACTGTCATTGATGGAATGAGTAACGCTTATCCAGAACTATTCATGCGAAAAGATATTATTTCAAAAATTGTATTTCAAGAAGAATCCCGCTTTCAGGGAACCCTGCAAAGTGGAGAAGCCTTTTTAAGTCAATTAATTGAACAAACCAAAAAAAATAAAAAACAACAGCTTTCTGGAAAGGATATTTTCATGCTCTATGATACTTATGGATTTCCGTCAGATGTAGCTGAAGATATTCTTCAAGAAGAGGGTTTGCAATTTGATAAAACAGAATTTGAAAATCAAATGGAACAGCAAAAAAATAGAGCACGTAAAGCACGCGGTGAAAAAGATCGGCTTATAAGGAGCCAAAAGGAAGTCGAGGAGCTATTTACCGGTATTTACAGTCGCTTTGTAGGATACAATCAATCTATGGTCAATACCGATATGGTAGCTCTGTCCGATGGAGAGGACCGTATCAGCCGAGCGGAAACTGGCCAGAAGGTAATCGTCGCCTTGAAAGAATCACCCTTTTATCCGGAAAAAGGAGGGCAAGAGTTTGATACCGGCTGGATAGAATCCGAACAAGGAAGGGTTCAGGTCGAGAAGGTCTACTCTGAATTTTTAATCGAGGGTACAGTAGTCAGTGGACAAATCAAAGAAAATGATCGAGTTTGGGCAAAAATTGATACCCAACGTCGCCGACTCATTGAAATTCATCACACGACCACTCACTTGCTTCATCGAGCACTGCGGGAAATCTTGGGTTCACAAGTAAAACAAGCTGGATCCTGGGTAGGAGAAAGTGGACTTCGCTTTGATTTTACCCATTTTTCTGCTTTGTCTGAGGATGAAATCGACGCTGTAGAAGAGATTGTAAATCAAAAGATTTTTGAGGACTTACCGGTGGTGATAAGTTATTCAAGCCTGGATGAAGCTCAGAGAGCAGGTGTTATTGCATTGTTTGAAGAGAAATATCAATCACTAGTTCGGATTGTCCGAGTGGGTGATTACACTGCCGAGCTTTGTGGAGGAACCCATTTACGGCGAACCAGTGAGGCTGGTCTTTTTAAAATTATTACCGAATCCAGCATAGGATCGGGTTTAAGAAGAGTAGAAGCAGTAGCTGGATCAGTTGCTTATAAATATCTTCAGGACTATTTCCACCTGGGACGTGATATTAAAAAAATTTTTGGATCGGATCATTATCAGATATTACCAGCTATTAATAATTTAATCGAGAATAATAAACATTATAAAGAAGAACTCCAACGGACCTTTCAATCTCATGCACGTCAGGCAATTCTTGATGCTCTCCAAGTTGCTGGAAGCAACAACACGCCAATTTACCTGACTCATCTTTTTGTTGAAAATCCACCGGAGATAGACTATTTAAAAGAGATGGTTGATGAATTACGTACTCGCCTGAGCCAGGGAATAGTAGTCTTGGGGATTAAAAAAGATGAAGCAATTTCTGGTGTTTTAGCTGAAATAAATCTCCCCCAGTCAATCGATTTGAATCGTTTGGTTCGTGAAATAACCAAGAAAATTGGTGGTGGTGGAGGAGGGAGGCCGTCTTTGGTTCAATTTGGTGGTATCCCCTTTGGCTCTTGGGAAAGATTTGTAGAAGAAATCAAGAAAATGACCAATCAAATCTCTTGATATTGAAGATGAAGAGGAAAAAGATAAACTTTTTATATTATAAATTCAGTAAAACTTGATTTATCAATATCAAAAACTCAAAGGAATTTGTTGGTGAAAAAAATATTAGCGGTCGATTTAGGAGAAAAGAGAATCGGGTTTTCTTACAATCGTGGGACAAGCTTTGCTTCACCTTTGAAGGTGATTTCCAGTGAGAACCTAAAAAAAAATGTTGAGAATATAATCGAAGTGGCCCAACAAGTTCAAGCTGAAGTCATTGTTTTGGGTTTGCCTTTGCGACTAAATAATTCAGTAAAAAGCGAAGCGCAAAAAATTATCGAGTTTCGTGAGTTATTAATTAAGCGTTTTCCCGGTGAAGTGGTACTTTTTGACGAGAGGTTAACGACCAAAGAAGCAGAGAAAAGATTGCTGGAAGCTGATGTAAGTCGGAAAAAAAGGAAAATGGTTATCGATCAGTTAGCGGCAACCATAATTCTCCAAACCTATATTGATTCTACTCAAATATGAAAAAATATCATTTCGGATTAATCGTTGTTACTTATTTATTTTGTTTTATTCTTTATATATCATTTTATTATTCTCCAGGATTAAGTGGTGTTTCTCAAACCATGGTTATCCAATCCGGAATGACCAATCGAGTGATTGCCCAAGATTTTAAGAAGAACGATCTCATATCTTCTCCAGCTCTTTTTTTGGCTTTTACATTTTTAAGCGATCAAAGTCGATTGATTGCTGGGAATTATCAGTTTCGATCAGGAGAAACCATTTCCCAAATTGTGAGCAGAATTGCTCAAGGTCGTTCTTATCAAGTCAAAGTAACCTTTCCTGAGGGTTCAACAGTTAAACAAATGGCTGAGTGGCTTGATCAAGCTGGAATTTGTCGACAGGAGGATTATTTAAGTTATACTCAACAACCGACAATTTTTCAAAAACCATGGTTATCCGAAGCAAAAAATTTAGAAGGTTATTTGTTTCCCGATACTTATTATTTATCACCAGGCACCAATCCCAAGCAGGTCATTGAAATCCAATTAAAACGATTTGAGGAAGTTTATCCCGGAAGTCTCTTGGAGGAAAGTTTTACCGAGATGAGCCAAAAAGTAATATTAGCTTCAATAGTCGAGAGAGAAGCACAGTTAATAAATGAAAAACCTATAGTCGCTTCAGTTTTTTTAAATCGCTTGAAATCGAATATGAAATTAGAGTCGTGTGCAACGGTCATTTATGCCTGGAATCAGGAAAAGGGAGTGCAGCTCTCATCATTGAGCTTGGAAGATTTAACCATACCATCTCCTTACAATACCTACCTTCACAAAGGGCTTCCTCCAACTCCGATTTGTAATCCTAGTCTTGATTCTTTAGAAGCAGTAGTAAATTCTCCTCAAACCGATTATTATTTTTTTGTACTGGGAGAGAATGGATCGCACAATTTTTCCAAAACCTTTGATGAACACCTAAAAAACAAACAGAAGAGTACAATCCAATGAAGCAGTTGTTAAGGAAATTTTATCCATCACTTTATGTTGATGAAATATCTGAGATCCCACTGGATTTGTTAAAGAAAAGAGGGATACAGGGTTTGATTATCGATCTCGATAACACTATCGCACCATGGGACCAGCCAACTGTTACTCAGTCGGCAGAAAGGTGGCTGAAAAAAGCTAAAAATGATGGATTTAAAATATTTCTGGTGTCCAACTCCACAACTTCAAGAGTCAATTACTTCATGGAATCCTTGGGTATCCCTGGGATATCTATGGCCCAAAAGCCGCGACGCGGTTCCTTTCGTAAGGCTCTGGAATCGATGGACTTGAATTACAATCAGGTTACTGTGATTGGTGATCAAATATTTACCGATGTTTTAGGAGGGAATCGATTAAATCTCCATACTATTTTAGTCAATCCCATTAACCGAAAAGAATTCTTTTTTACCCGCCTGGTACGATTGGTGGAAAAATTTGTTATGAAAAGGTTTCTTCAATGGTTCAACAAAACCGAATAACCGCTCGAACCAACTTGTTAGGACTCATTGGACATCCAGTGGATCATTCACTGTCACCAGTATTTCAAAATGCAGCGCTCAACGCTTTAAACCTCGACTACGTCTATTTAGCTTTCGATATTTCCACTGGGGACCTTATGGACGCTGTTCGGACGCTTCGAACTTGGCGATTGAAGGGAATAAACGTTACAGTTCCACACAAGGAAAAAATTATTCAATGGTTGGATAGATTGGATGATACTGCCTTACTATTGGGAGCAGTGAATGTTGTGGTTGTAAAAGATGAAGAGTTAGTTGGTTATAATACTGATGGGATTGGTTTCGCTAAAGCTCTGGATTTTAATCAGATTAACCTTAATGGTAAACAGGTTGCTCTTTTGGGAGCTGGAGGAGCTGCTCGAGCTGTTTTATCGGTGCTCATTGAAAGAGGAGTTCGTAAGGTTATAGTGTTTAATCGTTCGTTCGAGAGGTCTTTACAATTTCAGCAGTGGGCAAAAAATTCATTCACCACGGTAATAGAAATTGATAACTGGGAGAGCTTTATAAATGGTCAATCTTCTTTTTTGAGCCAGGTTGATGTTTTGATTAATGCCACTAGTTTGGGACTTAGCCAGGAAATCATTGAAGTTCCATGGAACGGTATTGATAGCTGTGAATTGGTAATTGATGTAGTCTATAATCGTGAAGAAACTCCTCTGGTAAGAGAAGCACGAAAAAAGGGGAAAAAAGCTTTTGATGGAAAGATGATGTTACTTTTTCAGGGAGCGGAGAGTTTTCGTTTGTTTACTGGCTTTGAAGCCCCCATTGGAGTAATGGAAAAAGCCTTGAATGAGGCATTGAGGTAAGTATCTTGCTGACTTTCTGTCATTCTGAAGAGTCCGGTGTTTCTATCGGATGACGTAGCAATCTCATCCGGCTTCACCGTCATTCTGAGGAGTCTGGTGTTTTTTTCTGGACGACGTGAGAATCTCATCCACCTACTCCGTCATTCTGAGGAGTCCGGTGTTTTTTCTGGACGACGTGAGAATCTCATCGGTTAAAGTATTTGAAATGTAAAAAACCTAAAAGAAGAAATCCTCACGGATTCTTAATACCAATCCTCAGGATGACAGTGTTGAGATATTCGTGGTAAATTATATATTGCGAGTAGACGTTCATGCTGCATAGTATCACCAGATGATAATAATATCCAAGATTCGACATGCCATGGCATGTCGCTACGTTAATTAAAGAACGGGCACAATACTACATTGTGCCTCTATAATTTTGTATTCTTTTATAAGGGCTTGATTTATCAAGTCCGTGAGTTTTTGAATCAGTTTAAACTACATATCGAGTGTTTTTTTTCTAATCAGGGTTCACACCTCGCTGATTAAGGTGTTTTCAGGATTAAATAAGTTGCCAATAAGTATTGATTTAGGAGAAATGCTTTATGGAAATGAGCACACTCAATTCAAAAAAATTAGGTGAGATACTGGTTGCCAAGCGTTTTATTACCTTTGATCAGCTTATGAAAGCAATAGAAATTCAGAAAAAAACCGGTGAAAAATTAGGTGAAATATTACGAAGAGAAGGCTTCGTGAAGGAAAAAGAACTCTTTCAGGCTCTTGCAGAGCAGATGGGCACTTTATATATTGACCTCGATAATTATGTCGTTGATCCCAACGCAGTGACTCGTCTTCCCGAAAAATTTTGTCGGCAAAATCATTGTGTTACAGTGAATGAAGAAGCCAGTTTTATAGTTTTGGCCATGGTGAATCCAGTGGATATTGTAACGATTGACCGGGCAAGAATAATGACCAAAAAAGATATTCATCCAGCAATTGCTCCTCCAGATGTGATTGAGAGTATTATAAATTCTTATTATGGAGGCAGTTCTTCGGTTAGCGAGATCCTCAAGGAAGCTGAGGAAGAAGAGGGCATGATCTACCTTGATGAAGCTGAGGAACTAAAAATCGATCAACTCAAGGAGATGGGTGAAGAAGCACCAATTATCCGGGTAGTCAATATGATAATTCTTCAAGCCATTCGAGCGGGTGCTAGTGATATCCACATTGAACCCCATGAAGACCGGGTGAGAATTCGGTATCGAATTGATGGAATCCTTCAAGATTCAACCAGTACCTCCATTAAAATTCATCCTGCTTTAATATCCCGGGTTAAAATTCTTTGTCGTATGAACATCGCTGAAAGACGTCTTCCCCAAGATGGTCGTTTTCAGGTAACTGTAGAAAATCGAACCATAGACTTTCGAGTTTCATCTCTCCCTACTATTTTTGGAGAAAAGATCGTCATGCGAATTCTTGATAAATCAAGTTTACTTTTAAATCTCAAGCGGTTGGGATTTGAGCCTGATGACCTGCAACGTTTTTTTAGGATGATTGAAAGGCCTTATGGAATGGTTCTTCTCACCGGGCCCACCGGCAGCGGAAAGACCACCACTCTTTATTCCGCTCTTAATCACGTTAGTAGTCCGGATTTAAATATTATTACCATTGAAGATCCAGTTGAGTATATTTTAGATGATATCAACCAGATCCAAGTTAAACCAAAAATTGACCTTACTTTTGCTAACTCGCTCCGTTCTATTATGCGACAAGATCCGGATATTATCATGGTCGGTGAAATTCGAGACCGAGAGACCGCTGAGATTGCCATTCATGCCGCGCTCACCGGGCATTTAGTATTTTCAACTCTTCATACCAATACTGCACCTGGAGCGGTAACCCGCCTCCAAGAAATGGGCGTAGCTTCTTTTCTTATTTCTTCAGCTATTATTGGAGTTGTTGCCCAGCGATTGGCGAGGAAAGTATGTGAATATTGTAAATATCCCGTAGAATTGGATGGTGATGCAGCACTCGACCTTACTGACGGCAAGAAGGATCATGTTGTGGTTTATAAAGGAAAAGGATGTTCCCGTTGTACCTCGGGATACAAGGGGAGAATAGCCATCCATAGCATATTTGATTTGAATGACTATCTTCGAGAAATGATATTAAATCATGCTACTGAGAGGGATCTAACCGAAACAGCTCGAAAAGAAGGCATGAGAACTCTTCGTGAAAATGCTGCAATAAAAGTGCTTGCAGGCATAATTAGCCCGGAAGAAATGTACCGAGTTACTGCCGATATTTGATTTTCCTCTAAAACACTCATCTTTTCTAAACTTTTCGTAAAAGTATCCGATAATATATTTGTGCTATAGAAAGAATAGATAGCACCTTCTCCCTTTATCCAAAGAGAGAGGTCAATATAGCAGGAATATGGTTGAATATGAGTTTTCAGGAGAAACATAAGGTAGGATTAAAATGGATTGGGATGTACCAGAGCTTCTTAAAAAAGTTGTAGACAGCAAAGGATCTGATTTACACCTTACGGTTGGATTACCACCGGTTATACGCATCGATGGAAAATTAACAAAAACCGATTTGCCGGTTTTGAAGCCAGAAGATACCGAATATATCGCTCGATTTATTGTTGGTGGAAATGAGCGCTGGGAACAATTTCATAAAAATAATGAATTAGACCTTTCGATTGGTCTTCCTCAAACTGGTCGTTTTCGCGTTAATGTTTACCGACAGCGCGGATCCTGTGGTTTGGTGCTTCGAGCCTTGAGTTATACCATCCCTTCCATGGAAGAGCTCCAACTTCCCAAAGAGACACTGGTCAAATTAGTAGCACTACCTCGTGGTTTGATTTTAGTAACCGGACCAACCGGTAGTGGAAAATCCACTTCATTGGCGTCGATGATTGACTATATTAACAATACGCGAGCGTGTCATATTATAACCATTGAAGATCCGATTGAATATCTCCATAGCCATAAAAAAAGTATTATTAATCAAAGAGAATTGGGCGCTGATACCCATTCCTTTGAAAATGCCTTAGTTCATGCTCTTCGTCAAGACCCTGATGTCATTCTGGTGGGGGAGATGCGAAACTTAGAAACCATTGCGATTGCCTTGACCGCCGCTGAGACCGGGCATTTGGTTTTTGCTACCCTCCATACCAACAATGCCCCTTCAACCATTGATCGGATAGTCGACATCTTTCCTCCCCATCAACAGCAACAAGTTCGTATCCAATTAGCGGGAGCTATTCAAGGTGTTATCAGTCAACAACTCTTATCCCGTGCTAATGCTAAAGGGAGAGTACCAGCAATTGAAGTAATGTTAGCCAATAATGCCATTCGTAATTTGATACGAGAAGGGAAGAGTCATCAAATTTATACCATAATGCAAACCTCCTTATCAGAAGGAATGGTTACTATGGATCGATCGCTCTTTGAGCTTTATCGTAAAGGCTTGGTGACCTGGGAAGACGCTTTTGATCATGCCATCGATCAGAAAGAATTTAAAGTCTGGAGGAATCGAGCTTAATGTCAAATTATATTTATAAAGTCCGTGATACCTTGGGTGCAACTCATGAAGGATCAATGGAAGCCAATAGCGAAAGAGATGCAGTTATTGCTCTTCGTGATCGGGGCTATTTTATTACTTCCATTACCGAGGAGAAACCAAAAGGCCTAAAAAAAGAAATTTCTCTTTTTTCTACCAGTAAGGGAGGGAAAATAAATCTTAAAGAGTTAGCTCTTTTTAGTCGTGGTATTGCTACAATGTTAGAAGCTGGCGTTCCTTTAATTGCCGCTCTTGAAAGTATGGGTGAACAGGTTTCGAATAAAGGTTTTGCTATTGTTATTGAAGAATTAGCCGGAAAGATTGAGCGAGGTTATTCATTTTCTCAAGCCATCAATGAATATCCCAAAGTTTTTAACCGAGTTTTTGTTGGGATGGTCCAATCGGGTGAAGCTGGAGGTAACCTTGATTGGGCCTTAGGACGATTAGCCGATTATTTAGAATGGGAGAAGGACCTTCGAGACAAAGTACAATCGGCTATGTATTACCCTATAATTTTAATAGTAGCCATGATAGCTGCTTCATTTTTTATGGTGTATTTTGTTTTCCCCCAATTTCTTCTTCTTTTTGAAAGCTTCAGCATAGAACTTCCAACCATTACTAAGATCTTTTTAGATGTTATTAAATTTATGAATGCCAATTGGTATTTCGTTTACGGGGGGTTGATAGGTGGATTTATTATTTTCTATATGTATGCTAACTCAGAGAAAGGAAAAAGGTGGTGGGACCAAAAAAAACACCAATTGCCACTTTTTGGAGAATTGTTTAGAAAACTAGTCATCTCTCGTTTTTGTTGGATCATGAATGGTTTATTGCGTAGCGGGATGCCCATGGTCGAAGCATTGGAAACCGTTTCCTCAGCGGTAGGGGATTACTTCGTTCGGGATATCCTTCTGGAGGTTGCGGAAAAAATTCGTAAAGGGAGAAATCTCTCTCAGAGTGTCAAGGATTATGAAATTTTTCCTCCTATTCTTACTCAAATGATCAACGTAGGAGAGGAATCAGGAAATTTAGAAATGACTCTGGGTAAATTATCCGAGCTCTATGATAAAGAAATTAACGTTTTTGTTGGACGTATTTCAACCACCATTGAGCCGGTTCTCACTGCAGTTATTGGTGTTGGACTATTAATTATAGCTTTAGCGTTTTTCCTTCCTATCTTCGAAATGGCATCTCAGGGAATGGGCGGAGGATAAACATTTTAATATTGAGTATAAAGTTTTCTTTTATTCAACCGATAAATATATTAAATATTATAACCGAAATATTTGGAGGTGTACAAAAATGTGGTCAGTTATAAGAAAAAAACAAAATAAAAAGGGGGAAGAAGGTTTCACATTAATTGAATTAATCGTCGTTATTGCTATATTAGGATTTTTATTAGCAATAGCTATACCAAGGTATAATACCTCAAGAGCCAAAGCTGCAGTTAATGCGTCTGCAGCCAATTTAAAAAATTTAGCCAATGCTATGGAGTTATATGTTACAGAACACAATATAGCGGATTATCCTTCTAATGGTTTAGATATAGTGGCATTGTATATGCCAAGCGGATCACCAAAAAACCCAGCAGGTAAAGACTATACTTTTAGTGGAGGTGGAGCTGGATACCAATTTACCGATCCAGATCCATATACTGCTGCTAATGTTAACGCTGGTGCATTATATGTAACTGAAGGCGGTATCTTACACGGTTTACCATAATAAAATTAAATTATGAAATTACTTTAAAAAAATGCTATACTCCATTAAATGGAGTATAGCATTTTTTACTATGACAATAAATCCTTTAAATCTTTCGATAATAATTTTATTAGCGTTGGTTTTGATTTATGATATCAAATACTTTAAAATTCCA